>DAIOGR010000088.1:5472-7777 GCA_036745155.1 Gaiella sp. | reverse complement strand
GCACCCTAGAGAAGAGCGGCGGCGATGGCAACATCTGCCACGAAAACCCCCCGATTGGCGACTGCGCCGCCGACCCGCGATGCTTGCGTGATGACCGAGACCTCTGCACCCCCGTCCGTGCTCGCCCCGTACCTCCCGCGGCTCGTGCGCCTCTGGAGCGAGGAGCCCGACGCCCCTCGTGCCCGGCTCGTCGACGGCTCGCTGGTCTCCGTCGACATCTCTGGCTTCACGGCGCTCGCGGAGCGGCTGCAGACGAAGGGGAAAGCGGGCGCCGAGGAGCTCGTCACCCGCATCTCCGACGTCTTCGACGCGCTCATCGCCGTGGCCGAGCGGCACGGCGGCGACGTGCTCAAGTTCCGCGGCGACGCCCTCCTCCTCCTCTTCACGGACGACCGGCACGCGGAACGCGCGTGCGGCGCCGCGTCGGACATGCAGTGGACGATCGAGCAGGTCGGCCAGACCGAGAGCTCGGTCGGCCCGGTCGAGCTGCGGATGTCCGCCGGCGTCCACACCGACCCGTGCCACTTCTTCCTCACCCATGAGCCGCACCGGGAGCTGCTCGTCGCCGGCCCGGCGGCGACCCGCGTGTTCGAGCTGGAGGACCTCGCGAACGCCGGCGAGATCGTGGTCAGCGCCGAGACCGCCGCGGTGATCGACCCGCTCTGGGTCGCCGACGAGCGCGCAGGCGCGCACCTGATGACCCGGCTCGAGCCCGGCGCCAGCACGATCCCTCCGCCCGCCGCGGTGCCCGGGATCGACCTGCACGAGTACGTGCCGCGGCCGTTGCGCGACCATCTGGCCGTCGCGAGCGGCGAGGCCGAGCACCGCCAGGTGACCGTCGCGTTCCTGAAGCTGCCGGGCACCGACGAGCTGCTCGAAGCCGAGGGCCCGGAGGCGCTGCTCGCCCGCATCGACGCCGTGGCCGCGAGCGTCGGCAAAGCGTGCGCCACCTACGGCCTCACGTGGCTCGAGTCCGACATCGACGTGGGCGCCGTCAAGCTCTACCTGACGGGAGGCGCTCCCTCGAGCTCGGGCGACGACGAGGAGGGGATGATACGGGCACTCCGCGACGTGCTGGAGGCATGTCCGGGGCTCGGCCTGGGCGCAGGTGTCAACCGCGGCCACGTCTTCACGGGCGACATCGGCAACCCGCACCGGCGCACGTACGCCGTCATGGGCGACGCCGTCAACCTGGCGGCGCGACTCACGGCGCGCGCGCAGCGAAGCCGCATCCTGGCGACCGCCGACGTGCTCGACCGCGCGAGCACGATCTACCACACCGAGACGGAGCCGCTGCTCGTGAAGGGCAAGGAGCAGGCGGTGATGGCCCACGTGATCGGCGCGCCGATCGGGCAGCGTCCGAAGGGGCAGCCGGACACGACGCCGATCGTCGGCCGCGACGCCGAGGTCGAGCAGCTGCGCCTCGCCGTCGAGCAGGTGCGGATGAGGCAGCTGCAGGTGGTCGAGCTCGTCGGCGAGCCGGGCATCGGCAAGTCGAGGCTCGTGCACGAGCTGCGCACGCTCGCACTCGGCTTCCAGCAGCTCGAGGCGGCGGCCGAGCACTACTCCATGTCCGAGCCCTACGCCGCGTTCCGCTCGCTGCTCCGCCAGCTCGTCGGCATCACTCCCGACCGCAGCCGTGACGAGGCGGGGACGCAGCTCGTGCCGTTCGTGAGCGGGATGATGCCCGACCTGGCGCCGTGGCTGCCGCTGCTCGCGATCCCGTTCGACGCGGAGGTCCCGGCCACGGCGGAGGCCGACGCGCTCGACGCAGCCGCCAGCCGCGACCGCCTGCACTGGGCGGTCGAGACGTTCCTCGAGCGGATCCTGATGATGCCCACCCTGATCGTCGTCGAGGACGCGCACTGGCTGGACGACGGCTCCCGGTTCCTGCTCTCCCACCTCGTCGCGAAGCCGGCTCTGCGGCCATGGCTCGTCTGCGTAACGGCACGGCCGACCGCGGAGCCACTCGTCGGCGCCGAGGGCACGGGAACGCGGATCGAGCTCGAGCCGCTCGGGGGCGGCGCCGCAGAGCAGCTGGCGATCGCGGTCGCCGAGCAGTTCGCGCTCTCCGTCGACGCGGTGCACACGCTCGCCGAGCGCTCCGGCGGCAACCCGCTGTTCGTGCGGGAGCTCGTGTTCGCCGCACAGCACGGCGAGACGCTCGAGAGCCTCCCCGAGACGGTGGAGAGCCTGCTCACGACGCGCATCGACACGCTCGACCCGGCCGACCGGATGCTGCTCCGCTACGCGGCTGTGGTGGGGCCGACGTTCGAGCTCGATCTGCTCGGCGAGATCCTCGAGG
>DAIOGR010000088.1:0-5372 GCA_036745155.1 Gaiella sp. | reverse complement strand
GGCGAGCGACCACCCGCGAGCCTGGCGCTACGCGGTGCTCGCCGCCGATCGTGCCGAGGCCGGCTTTGCGAACGTCGTCGCCGCCGAGCTGTACGACCGCGCGCTGGCCGCGGCGGCAGGCTTCGACGAGGTCGACCCGGCCGAGCTGGTGCGGGTGAACGAGTCGCTCGGGGACGTCTGCGAGCGCTTCGCGGCGTACGAGCGGGCCTTCGCCGCGCTCGAGGCTGCCCGGGCCGCGGGCGGCGCGGACAGCCCCATCCTCGACGCCCGCCTCCTCGGCAAGGAGGCCGCCGTGCTCGAGCTGATGGGCCGCTACGAGGACGCGCTGGAGACGTGTGCGCGCGGCCTCGCCCGCCTCGACGAGGAGGGGGCCGAGGCCGGCAGCGTTCGTGCTGCGATCGAGCTCAGCGCCGGCGGGATCAACTACCGGCGCACCAACACCGACGAGGCCGTGCGCTGGCTCGAGCGGGCGGCCGCCGACGCGGAGGCGGCCGGCGACCGCAGCACCCTTGCCCACGCGTACTACCTGCTCGATGCCGCGCTCACCGACCTGGGGCGGCAGGACGGGCTCGCCTATCTCGAGCTGGCACGCCCGATCTACGAGGAGCTCGGCGACCTGCGCGGCCTCGGCGTCGTGCTCAGCAACCTCGGCATCCACGCCTACTACGAGGGACGCTGGGACGAGTCCGCCGCGTACTACGCGGAGAGCCGGGCGGCGAAGGAGCGGTCGGGCGACGTGATCGGGGGCGCGATCCAGGTCAACAACGAGGGCGAGATCTTCTCCGACCAGGGCCACCTGGAGCAGGCGACCGCCTCGTTCGACGTGATGCTTCGCGCGTGCCGCGCGGCGGGATGGCCGTTCGGTGCAGGCGCAGCGCTCTCCAACCTGGGACGGGCGGCAGCGCGGGCGGGGCGGTTCCAGGAGGCGCACGCGCATTTCGACGAGGCGCTCGCGCTGTTCGAGGAGCTGGCTGCCGAGCGGTTCATCAGCGAGACCAGGGCGCGCCGCGCGGAGTGCTTCCTGTTCGAGGGCAGGCACGGCGAGGCTCTCGCGCTCGCGACCGAGGTGCGCGAGGCGGCGCGGAAGTCGCCGGTCGGCGGGCTCGAAGCGCTGCTCGAGCGCGTGATCGGGCTCGCGCACGTCCAGGCGCGCCGTCCCGGCGAAGCTCCTCCCCACCTCGAGGAGAGCCTCCGGCTCGCCCGGGAGCTCAAGGCCGAGTTCGAAGTGGCGCTCACGCTGCGCGCGATGGCGGCGGTCGGCTGGGAGGGCGCCGACGGGCTGCGCCTGGAGAGCGACGCGATCCTGGAGCGCCTCGGCGTCGTCCGCGTGCCCGGTGTGCCGCTGCCGTGACCCGGCCCGGGCCACGGGCCCGGCGCGCGGGCCGGCTGAGTGTCGTGGCTACACTCGGCATGCCTGGAGGGCCAGGGACGGGGACGGCCCTCGGGAACGCCAGATGATCCTGCGCCTCACCCTCCTGCTTGCGTCTTGCGCGCTGGTCGCGTCGGCGGCCTTCGCCGTGCAGTCCGCGCCCACCCAGAGCACGACCCCGTTCGCGGTGGGGTTCGCCGAGGACCTGCCGAAGGAGATCGGCGCGCAGGCTACCGACCCGGCACGGGCGCTCGGCGCAACGGCCTTCCGCCTGACGACACAGTGGAGCCCGGGCCAGACGCAGCTCGCTGCGGCCGAGGTGACGCGTCTCGACCGTGCCCTGGGCGCGGCCGCCGGGTTGCGGGTGTTCCTCTCCGTCTTCGGTACGGCGGGCACGGCGGCGCCGCAGGATCCGGCCGCACGTGACACCTACTGCAGCTTCGTCCGGGACGTGCTGCTCCGCTACGGGGCGATCCGCGACGTCGTCGTCTGGAACGAGCCCAACAAGCGGCTGTTCTGGAACCCGCAGGTCGGAGCCGACGGGTCGTCCGTGGCGCCGGCGGAGTACGAGGCGCTGCTCGCCCGCTGCTACGACGTCCTGCACGGAGCCGTGCCTGCCGTGCGGGTGCTCGGGCTGGCGCTGTCCTCTACCGGCAACGACGACGCCGGCTCGAGCTCGCCGGGCGCGTTCATCCGCAAGGTAGGGGACGCATACGTCGCGAGCGGCCGGACAGAGCCGGTTCTCGACGGCGTCGTGATCCACCCGTACCCGCTGACCCCGGACGAGCGGCCGTGGACGAAGCACATCGGCGCCCCGACGATCGGCCAGGGCGACTGGAACAAGCTGATGCTCAACCTCTCGCGGGCGTTCGCCGGGACGGGACAGCCGGTACCGGGGCAGTGCCGAGGGACGGTCTGCCCCGGGATCTGGTACCTCGAGTCGGGCTTCCAGACGCTCGTGGATCCAGCCAAAGCAGCCGCCTACACCGGCACCGAGACGGTCGCGCGGCCGCTTGCCGCCGACGCGGGCGGAGAGCCCGACACGCCGCCGCCGGCAGCCGGCAGCGGCGCCCCCGACCAGCGCACCCAGATCCTCGACGCGACGAAGCTCGCGGCGTGCCAGCCGTACGTGTCCGGGATCCTCAACTTCCTGCTCGCAGACGAGCCTCGCCTGGAGGGATGGCAGTCGGGCGCGCTGTGGGCCGACCGCACCGCAAAGCCGTCCGCCGCCGCCTTCAGCGCGGCCTTCGCGGCGGCAACCTCCGGGTCGGTCGACTGCGAGACGCTGAAGGGCGGCCGTCCGAGCGGCGACTACACGCCCCCGCCCGCCCCCTCGGCGCTCTCGGCTGCACCCGGGGAAGATCCGTTTCGGGTGGACGTGCGCTGGAGCGGCGTCGTCGACCCGTCGGCGCCGGTCGCCTACCGCGTCTACCGCAACGGCGCGCTCGTCACCACCACCTCCGAGCCGGCCTGGACGGACACGACGATCGGACGGGGCGCAACGTACCTCTACGTCGTCCGCGCGATCGATGCCGCCGCCAACCTCGGCGATGCGTCCGCCTCGGCGGAGGCGATCACGCCGGCGGCGGCACCGCCGCCGCCCACGCCCACCCCGCCGCCTGCGAGCGGCGGAGGGAGCGCCGCCCCGCCCGACCTCAGCGTCGGCGTCGAGGCCGTGACGGGCATGCTCGTGCCGGGACAGGACGTGGAGATCCGCGTGCGGGTGATCAACGCCGCGGGCACGCAGACCGCCTTCGAGACCCGGGCCTCGATCTCGCTGCCGGACGGCGTCACACTGCTCGGCGCGCCGCTCGTCGAGAGGGGCTCAGGGTGCAGCGGCAGCCCGCTCGTGCTCTGCCTGCTCGACTTCCTCCCTGCCGGGATGGAGACGCCGATCCGCTTCTCGGTCGACGTCGGGGGCCCCGGCGAGAAGCAGATCCGCGTCGACGTCTCGGCCGGGAGCGAGGGGAACACCGCCGACAACTCGGCCGCCGTCACCCTCTCCGTCCGCGTGCCCCCCGTTCCCGCGCGCACCCCCGCCGGGCCCGCTGCGACGCGTGGAGGGGTGACTCGGACCGGCACCGCAGGCGCCGACCGGCTGGTGGGAACCGGCGGCGCCGATCTCCTGCGCGGTGGCGCCGGCGACGACCGCCTGCTCGGGCGCGGCGGGAACGACACGCTCGTGGGCGGCAGCGGGCACGACACGCTGGAGGGGAACGCGGGCAACGACCGCATCCTTGCCCGCGACGGCGAACGGGACACGGTGCGCTGCGGTCGGGGCCGAGACTCGGTCGTGGCCGACCGGGCCGACGTCGTCGCCCGCGACTGCGAAACCGTCAAGCGCGCCTGAGTAGCGCCGGGCCGGAGGCCACGCGGGCGGAGAGCGACGCGAGCCTCGTTCGACCGGCGTCGTCTCCGTTCCCGCGATGCCACTTCCCCGTGCGGGCGGTCAGCTCCCGCGCGGGCCACGACCGCGTCAGTACTCGGACCCGCCTCCCGGCGCGGGTGCGGGCGTCGGGCTCGGCTGAGGCTCGGTGGCCGCCGCCTCCGACCGCTTCACGAGCTTCGCCTGCCCGCGGATCTCACCGGCTGTGTTCTTGGCCGTGTGGACGTTGACGTAGGCGCGTCCCTGCTCGAGGGCGTCGGCGACGTCGGTCGAGATCGTCATGCGGCCGTTCTGGCCGTTCTTGCAGGGTCCGCACAGCCCCAGCAGGACGCCTCCTGCGACCCCGGGCTTGCCCTTGTGGATGTGGGCGGCGACGGCCTTGCCGCTGAGGTTCCGGAAGGTGAGCGTCCACCGGATCGAGCGAGCGGCACCATTCTCGGTCACCGTCGCGGTGAACACGCCTTGCGCCTTCGCGGGAGCGTCGGGCTTCGGCACCTCGGACGCGGCTGTCAACGTCGCCTTGTAGGTGTACGTCGACTTCGCCGGGGCGCCGAGGGCGACGGCGGCTGCCGCAAGCGCGACTGCCATGGCACCTAACGAAACGAGCTTGAGCATTGGATGGCCTCCTTGGTCGGCTGCTCTCCCCTCTCACTACGGGAATCGGGGAGCCCTGGATTGGCCGCCGGCGCTGCACCCCGCCGCGAGCGGGTCACCTGGCCTTCGGGTCGCCTTCGCTCGCAGCTCGTCGCCACCGCCACACGCGCGGCCCCCAGAGGGCTCGCGGCTGCACGTCCGGGTCGAAGGGGCCGAAGCCCCACGTTCGTCGCACGTCCACTCCGGGACGATCCTCGTACGGCCTGCGCGCGGGCCTCGTGAGCAGCAGCCGGAGCAGCGAGAACGAGCCGAAGGTGACGACGAAGGCCAGCACGAGGCTGCCGACGATCCCGAACACCGACCAGCTCGGGTCGGCGAACAGGACGAGGGCGGTTGCCACGGCGCACATCAGAACGAGCGCAGCGGCTCCGAGCGCTCTCAGCACGAGCACAGGATAGGACAGCGGGCGCAGCGGTTCGAACCGCTCGTCGCCTCACGTGTTCGCGTCGCCGACGTGCGCACGTCGTCTTCGACGAGACCGAGCTTGCTCGTCCGGTTCCTGCGGCGGCCGGCAGTGCGGCCTTCAGCGGGCCGGATCAGTCGTGCTGCCTGTACTCCACGCCGTAGCCCATCCCGTCGCTACGGCTGATCCGGTATGTCGGCGGCCGCCCTCCGCGCGACGAGGGCGGGCCGCTTGACGTCTTGCCGCAGACGTCGCAAACCCCGTACTCCTCCCCTGCCTCGACCCGCGTCGTCCACCTGTGACGGCCAAGCCTGCACGCAAGCGCCTTCACGTCTCACCACCTCCCGTGGTGCACCCTCAGCATCCCACCAGCCACCAGATGCACACATCCGGGCGAGCCACGATTCCGGCAGCGGCCGAGTACCGGTCTCGCCCGACGAGGGGCACGCTCTGCCGGCCGTGCCTGCTTTCAGCGGGGGCATCCCGTTGGGTGCATTAGCTGAAAAGGCGACGAGCGGATTCGAACCGCTGTACGAGGCTTTGCAGGCCTCTGCCTAACC
>DAIOGR010000087.1:3612-7809 GCA_036745155.1 Gaiella sp. | reverse complement strand
CCGACGACCGGAGCAGCCCGCGCCTCGCTCGCGACGGCGAGCCGGACGGGCACGTAGATGACGGTGCCGAGCAGCGCCCGGAAGGCGGCGGAGACGAGCAGGAACCCGACGATCGCGAGCGTCGACAGGCTCGCCACGGGGATCAGCCACGACACCGCGAGAGCCGCGACCGCCCCGCCCACGAGCCGGGCGTCGATGCGACCGGCCGGCACGCGCGCCGACACGGCGCCCCCCACGATCCAGACGACGGCCGACAGCGCCACGACGACGCCGATCGCGCCCGCCGAGAGGCCGTTGCCCGCGAGGACGAGCGGAGGGATCAGCCCCGACACGCCCGTCACCACACCGAGGAGCGCCGAGGCCACGGTGACACCGGCGATCGCGCGATCACGGCGCGTCAGCGCCACCGCGTCACGCAGGCGCCCCGCCGACCCGTCCGAGGTGACCGTCCGATCGAGCCCGAGCGCCAGCCCGAGCGCCAGCGGCACCGTCAGCGCGGCCACGGCGACGAACGGGAGCCGGTACCCGAAGGCGTCGGCTGCAAGGCCAGACAGTGCCGGCCCGACGAGCCAGCCCGCGCCGGAAGCGGCGATCAGCCGTCCCGTCCCCGCGGCGCCGCGTCCGCCCCCGGCGGCGACCGCCGGCCCGATCGTCCAGAGGATCCCGAAGCTGAGCCCGAACAGCGCCCGCGCCAGGAGCAGCGACAGCAGGCCGTCGGCGAGCGCGTGCGCCAGCAGCGAGACCGGCAACAGCAGGCCGCAGGCAAGCAGCAGCCGGTGCGGCCCCACCCGGCCCGCCAGCAACCCGATCGGCACGGCGGCGGCCAGCATGGCGACCGTCTCGGCGGAGAGGAGGGCGCCGGTCTGCACGCCCGAGAGCGCGAACGTCTCGCGGATCGCGGGCAAGAGCGGAATGAACGACGACTCTCCGACGCTCGTCGCGAACGCCAGGGCGACCACGGCGACGAGGCCGCGATCGGCGCCAGCGAGCCGGGAGGGAACGAAGGCCATGCCTTCATCGTCGTCACGTCTTACCGATAAGTAAAATACAGATCTATGTGCGCATCGATCATAGAACCTGATCGCTTACTGGGCGTCGAGATCCGACATCTCGCCGCATTCGAGGCAGTCGTCGCGACCGGCTCGTTCGCGGCGGCCGGACGGCGGCTCGGCTACTCGCAGCCCGCGATCAGCCAGCAGATCGCCACGCTCGAGCGGGCCGCAGGGATGACGTTGCTCGAACGACCCGGCGGGCGACGGCCGGTCACCCCCACGGACGCGGGCGAGCGGCTCCTCCGCCACGCCCGGCGGGCGGCCGACGCGATGCGGGCCGCGGAGTCCGACCTACGGGCACTCGCAGAGGGCGAGGCCGGCACGCTCCGCGTCGGCACGTTCCAGAGCGTCGGCGTGCGCATTCTCCCGCGTGTCATGCGTCTCTACGTGGAGCGGCGCCCCGGCATCGAGGTGCGTCTCACCGAATCCAACTTCGACGACCTCTTCCAGCGTCTCATGGCCGGCGAGCTCGAGCTCGCGTTCGTCTCCGGGACGATCGATGCCGCCGCCGACCGCCTCGACGTGCTCGTCGACCCGTACGTGCTGCTCGCGCCCGTCCAGTCCGACCACGCACGGTCGGGCCGGCCGGTGGGGGTACGGGAGCTCGCCCGCCTGCCGCTCGTCGCCTACTCGAAGCCCGAGGAGGGCGGCGAGGCGCACCTACGCGCCAAGGGCCTCGAGCCGCACATCGTCTTCCGCTCGGACGAGAGCGGCATCGTGCAAGGCCTCGTCGGTGCCGGCATCGGGTACGCCCTCGTCCCCATGCTGGCCGTCGACCGAAGCGACCCCGACGTGGCCGTGCTGGACGTGATCGGTGTGCCGCCGCGGGAGATCGCGCTCGCGTGGCTCGCAGACCGGACGCTCTCCCCCGCCGCCACGGCCTTCGTCGAGGTCGTTGCAGAAGTCGCGGCCGAGCTCCACTCGCGCTGAGCGCACGAAAAAGCACCGAGTCGGTTGCCCCCTCGTCCGACCACCCGACCAACCGTCGCTTGCGCGTCAGCCGCTCGGGAGGCCCTCAACCTCGGGTGCCCCGCGCTCGGTGCAGACGTCAACCTACGCCGCGGCGGGGCCTGCCGCAAGGGCAGCGCGCACGGTAAACACCGCAAATTCCGCAGATCCTCCGATCGGCCCGGCCCGCCTGCGAGACTGACGCCCGTGAGCTTCCTCCACGACGACCCGATCCTGCTCGTCTTCCTCGTGGCAGCGGCCGGCTACCTGGCCGGGCGGGTGCGGATCGGCGGAGCAGGTGGCTTCGGCTTCGGGATTGCCGCGGTCCTGTTCGTCGGGATCGGCTTCGGCGCCGCCGATCCCACCCTGAAGGTGCCGCAGCCGCTGTGGCAGCTCGGTCTCATCCTCTTCGTCTACACGGTCGGCCTCGCCACCGGCCCGGGCTTCCTGACGACGCTGCGGCGACGCGGCCTGGGCGCCAACGCCGCAGTCGTGTCCGCGATCCTGGCCGGTGCCGCCGCTGCCGCCGGGCTCGGCTCGGCGCTCGGCCTGGGCGGCGCCGCCATCGCCGGGACGTTCACCGGAGGGCTGACGAACACACCGGCGCTCGCCGGCACGCTCGACGCGCTGCACGACCTCGAGCCGGGCGCCGGCTTCGACGCGCAGGCCGGCGAGGTGCTCGTCGGCTTCTCGCTCGCCTATCCGATCGGCGTCACGATCGCACTGGCGGCCGTGTTCGCGCTCGCCCGCAGGCGCTCCCGCTTCGGGTCGCCGGCGCCGGCCGACGAGGCTCTCGTCGTCCGCACCGCCCTCGTCCAGGGCGAGCACCTCGGGCTGCTCGGAGACATCCGCACGCGACTCGGCGCGACCGTCACCTTCGGCCGGGTGAAACGCGACGGCGCATCGCTGCTCGCCACCGACGACGTCGAGCTCCGCGCGGGCGACCGGATCAGCATCGTCGGCGCCGGCCCGGCAGTCGCCACAGCGATCGCGCAGCTGGGGCAGGAGAGCGCCGAGCACGTGGAGCTCGAGCGCGAGGACTTCGACTTCCGGCGCATCGTGGTCTCGAGCCGTGACGTCGCAGGGCGCACGCTCGAGGAGCTCGATCTCCCTGAACGCCTCGGCGGCACGGTGACGCGCGTCCGGCGGGGCGACGTCGACATGCTCGCCGTGCCCGAGCTCGCGCTCGAGCTCGGCGACCGGGTGCGCGTCGTGGCGCCACGCGCGCAGATGCCCGCGATCTCGTCGTTCTTCGGCGACTCGTACCGTGCCCTGCGAGAGCTCGACGTGCTCTCCTTCAGCGTCGGCGTCGCGCTCGGCCTCGCTCTCGGCGCGGTGGAGGTGCCTCTCCCGGGCGGCGGGTCGTTCAGCCTGGGCTTCGCCGGCGGGCCACTGCTCGTCGGGCTCGCGCTCGGCGCGCTCGGACGGACGGGGCCGATCGTGTGGCAGCTCCCCCACTCCGCCAACCTGACCCTGCGCCAGTTCGGGATCGTCGTCTTCCTCGCAGGTGTGGGGGTGAACTCCGGGCAGGCGTTCGCCGACACGATCGTGAGCCGGGAGGCGCTGAGCGTGCTCGCGACCGCGATCGCCGTGGCGGCAGCCGGAGCGGCCGTCACCATCGTTGCCGGGACCACCCTGCTGCGCCTGCCGCTCGCGACCCTGGTGGGTGTCGTCGCCGGCATGCAGACCCAGCCGGCCGTGCTCGCAGCCGCCGCCGAGCGGGAGCAGTCGGACACCGAGCTCAACGTCGGCTACGTCACGGTGGTGCCGCTCGCCATGATCGCCAAGATCGTGCTCGCACCCGTCCTGCTGCGCCTGTTCCTGTGAGTGGGCGACGCCTGCACCTCCTCCGCCACGCCAAGTCGAGCTGGGACGATCCGCCGCTGGCCGATCATGACCGGCCCCTGGCGCCGCGGGGCGTACGGGCGGGCGAGCGGCTGCGCCGCTTCCTGGGCTCCCACGAGCTGCATCCCGCGCTCGTCCTCTGCTCACCCGCGACCCGGGCCCGCCAGACGCTCGCGCTCGTGCTGCCCGCGCTCGGCTCCCCCGACGTGGCGGTCGAGCCTCGCCTCTACCTCGCCTCGGCCGACGAGCTGCTGACGCGCGTCCGGGAGCTGCCCGACGGGATCGCCGAGGCGATGCTCGTCGGCCACAACCCGGGGCTCCACGAGCTCGCGCTCACGCTGGTGGACGAGGA
>DAIOGR010000087.1:0-3512 GCA_036745155.1 Gaiella sp. | reverse complement strand
TCGACGGGCTCTCCGTCCCGCAGGTACTGCCGGCTCCGGTACCCCTCGCGCTCGAAGCCGAACGACTCGTACAACGCGATCGCCGGCGCGTTCCACGGGAAGACGTGAAGCTCGAGCTTGCTCACGCCTGCCGCGCGCGCCCACGTGACGGCCTGCTCGAGCAGCGAGCGCCCGACCCCCTGGCGCCGGTGAGACGACGAGACCATGAGCCCGAGGTCGGCGACGTGAGAACTGGACGGATGCGGGTCGCGCGCCAGCGAGAGCCTGCCCACGACCCTCCCGTCGGCCTCCACGACGAACACGGCTGCGTCGGGGTGGCGGCGCACCGCCCGCAGGTAGCGCCTCTCGGCCGCGATGCTCCGCGAGGCGTCGGTGGTGAGGAGCCAGGCGCCCTCTTCACGGCCGACCTCTGCAGCGAGGGCGACGAGGCCGGCCGCGTCGCCCGGCTCGGCGGGGCGGATGCCGATCACTCGACCACGATGCCGTGGCCGCCGCGGCGGGGATCGCCGGCGGCCCCCAGTGTGTCGTCCGGACGCGTCTCGACGCCTGACACACCGCCGAAGTAGAGGTTCCGGCCCGACCAGCGCACGACCTCCCAGCCGTCCGCCTCGAGCCGCTCGGCCGCGTCGTCCTCCCAGCCGCCCTCGAGATGGAGGACGCCCTCCTCGTCATGCAGTCGCGGCCGCTCGATCGCCTCCCGCACCGGCAGCCCGTGGCCGACGACCGACGCGATCACCTGCAGGATGGCACCGGACAAGCGCACCGACCCGGCGCTTCCGACCACGAGCCGGGGCCTGTCGCCGTCGAGCACGAGCGTCGGCGCCATCATGCTCGGGAGGCGCTCGCCCGGCTCCCGCTCGTCGGTGCCGATCACATCGAGCTCGCCGAGCATGTTGTTGAGCTGGAAGCCGTCGCGGAACACCCCTGACCCGGAGCCGAGCGTCGAGGAGAGCCCTGCCGCGTTGCCGTCCGCGTCGATCACCGACACGTGCGTCGTGCCGGTCAGGTTCGTGTGCGGGGCACCGCCGCCGTAGCCGTGCGCGACTGCCTGCGCGAGGGACAGCGCGGCGCCGGCGCTGCCGGGGGGGCCGCCGAGCCCCGACCGGTCGAGCTCAGCCAGCCCGGCGGCGATCACAGTCCCGCCGAGCGACGGGGGCGGATTCGTGACGACGCGCATGCCGCCGAAGGACGTCTCGAGCGGTGTGCGCTCGAACGGCCGATAGGACGCGATGTCGTCCGCCAGGTCGGGGACGAGGCGGGCGACGGCCGCCGCACCCTCGTCGCGCAGGAGCTCGAGGCCGGGCACCATCTCCGCCGTCGTGACCCGGTCGCGGCGTCCGTACACGCGCCTACCCGCCTCGCTGCGCTCCAGGATCGGTGCGAGGATCTCGAGCAGGAACACCTGCGCGCCGCTCAACTCGACGCCGGCGGCGGCGAGCTCGATCGCCGGCTCGACGAGCGATCCCCACGGCAGCCGGCCGTGCAAGCGGTGCGCGTGCTCGAGCCCGGCCACGAGCCCGGGTACCGCCACCGACGCCTCGCCGACGTGGAATACCTGCGTGGAAGCGTCGGCGAAGTCGACCACCACCTCGTCCATCTCCCCCGCAGCGCGCGAGGGGACGGAGAAGAAGCAGTCCAGCATCGTCGGCTCCTCCCCCGCGTCGCGCACGAGCAGGAAGCCGCCGCCGGCCGGCCCGCTCAGCGGGCCTTCCGCCACGAAGCCGGCGAACGCCGCGGCGACGACCGCGTCTACGGCGTTGCCGCCCCGCGCGAGCGCACGCGCACCCGCCTCCGCTGTGTGCGGATTGCCGGCTGCGATGGCGCCCCTCATGAGCAGAGCCTAGAGGCTCCCCGGCACCGCCACCGCAGCCGCCCACTCGATGCTTGCCGTTCGCCGTTCAGCCGCTGCGCGGCTGAACGGCGAACGTTTCTTGAACCGCCACGAGCCGTCCACGTCCCTCGGAGGCGTGATCTTCCTCAAGCAAGAGCGCCTGCATGCCGAGTGGGTCTCTGCGGCCTTGATGCGGAACCACCTCCCGATGCGGCAGATCGTCCTGGCGGGGCTCTCCCTCGCTCTCCTGGCCGTGCTCTGCACCAGCCCGTCGCTGCTCGGCAACCGCATGCACGACGCGGTCGCCGGCCTCGACGCAGCGCGGCCCGCCTGGCTGTGGGCGGCGGCATTCGCTTTCGCCGGCACGAGCGCGTGCGGCGCGCTGGCCTGGCGCGCTGCGCTCCGGGCGGGTGGCACGCCGCTGCCCGCAGGCGACGCAACGGCTCGCTATTGCGTCGGCACCGGCGTCAACGCGATCGCGCCGGCCCACCTCGGCTCGGCGGTCCGGGTGGCGCTGTTCGGTCGCGTGACGAACGGCGGCTGCTGGGCGGTCGGCGGGGCGGCGGCGGCGGTCGGCGTCACGCGGGTCGTCTGGCTCGGGTGCCTGCTCGCGATCGGCAGCGTGAGCGGTGTCCTCCCCTCGTGGCCGCTGCTCGTGATCGGGGCGATCATCGCCGCAGCAATCGCCGCAACGACACTGTCGGGCCGTGCCCGGCTGCCCCTGCGAGTCGAGCAATGCCTCGCCGCTCTGCACGGGCTCGCGCGATCGCCGCGCGACCTTCTCATCGTCTCCGGCTGGGCACTCGCGGGTGCCGCCGTCAAGATCGCCGCGGCGGCGGCCATCGTCACTGCGCTCGGCATCGACCATCCCCTCAGAGCCGCACTCATCGTCGTGCCGTCCGTCGAGCTCGCGGCCGTGCTCCCGATCACCCCCGGCAACGTCGGCGTCGCAAGCGCCGCAGTCGCCTTCGCGCTGGGCGCCCAGGGTGTGCCGTCCGCCGTCGCGCTGTCTGCGGGTGTCGCGTTCGGCGCCGTCGAGCTGCTCACCGCAATGGTGGTGGGTGCCGCAGGCGCTCTCGGCCTGGCAGGCCCGCTCCTTCGCCCCTACGTCCGGTTCGCCATGGCCACAGCCGCCTACGGCACGCTCGTCGCCGCGTTCAGCCTGACCGTCATCCTGCCCGCCGTCTGACCTGCGGGCGCATCGTCAGCGCAGGAAGCTCGGCAGCTCCGATTCGTCTCCGCTGCCGCCGCCCCGGCCTCGCCGGGAAGCAGGGCTCGCCCCGGCACCCGAAACCGAAGGGGCATAGGCGCGACGGTACCCGCCGCCGAGCCCGGTCGCGATCACCGTCACCCAGACCTGGCCGTTGAGCCGCTCGTCCACAGTCGCCCCGAAGATGATGTTGGTGTCGTCGGTGGCCGCCTGGCGCACGACCTCGGCCGCCTCGTTCACCTCCACCAGAGTGAGGTCCTCGCCGCCGGCGATCGAGAGCAGGATGCCGCGGGCCCCGACGATCTCCGTATCGATCAACGGCGACCTGAGCGCGCGCTCCGCGGCCTCGCGGGCCCGGTTCGCGCTCTCCGAATAGCCGATCCCCATCAGCGCCGACCCGGCGTCGGCCATGATCGTGCGCACGTCGGCGAAGTCGAGGTTGATCAGGCCCGGCATCGTGATCAGGTCGCA
>DAIOGR010000086.1:0-7818 GCA_036745155.1 Gaiella sp. | reverse complement strand
GGGCCTCACCAGATCGAGCGCAGCAGCTCGGCGATCTCCAGCCGGCCGGCCGGGCGCGGATTCGCCTTCGCGCCTCCCCGCTCGGCGATCTCCGCCGCCACCTCCGGCAGCTCCTCGAGGGGAACCCCGTGGTCGCGTAGACGCCCGAAGTGGCCGAGCCGCGCAAGCTCCTCGATACCGGCAGCCGGGTCGTGACAGCCGATCGCCCGGCCGAAACGGGCGACCTCGTACGGCACCACCGGCTCGTTGAAGCGCAGCGCAGCGGGCAGGCAGAGAGCGTTCATCGTCCCGTGCGGAACGCCGTAGCGGCCCCCGAGGCCCTGCGCCAGCGCATGGCCGAGACAGAGCCCGGAGGCGTCGAGCGCCAGGGCGGCCTGCATCGCTCCCTCGAGCAGGCGCGTGCGCGCAGCAAGCGAGCCGGAGTCGGCCACGACCTGCGGCAACGCCGTCGCCAGCGCGGCCGCACCTCGGTCTGCAGCGTCGACCGCTGCAGGGCCGGACGACGGGTGGTAATAGGCCTCGGCGCAATGGGCGAGAGCGTTCATCGCAGTCCCCACCGTGACCGGGAGCGGCAGGCCCGCGGTCAGCTCCGGGTCGTAGATGGCCGCTACCGGGCGAGCTCGCTCGTCGCTGCCACCGCCCTTGCGACCCGGCGCGAGCAGGACGCCGAAGTACGGCGTCCACTCGGCTCCGGCGTACGTCGTCGGCACCGCGATCACGCTGACCTCGGCCTGGCCCAGCAGCTCGACGACCACCGCCTTGGCAGTGTCCACGGCGCTGCCGCCGCCGAGGGCCACGAGGCCGTCGGCATGGAGCTCGCGGGCACGAGCGGCCGCCGCTCGAACCGACTCGACCGGTACGTGGGAGCGCACGCCGGCAAACACACCCGTGACCGGCAAGCCCGCCGCCGCCGCGGCCCAGCGGGGCGTCGTGACGAGCAGTAGCCGCCGCACCCCCAGCTCCGCCGCGACCGCCCCCAGCTCCGCAAGTGAGCCCGCGCCGAAACGGACGATGCGGCCCCGGCCGCTCACGTGTCGCGCTCGCGGGCGAACTGCACGAAGGCGTCGGCAGCCCGCGTCGGCACGCGGCCCGTGCCGCGCACGAGCGAGATCTCGCGCATCGCGTCCATGCCGGCGAGCCTGGCCTCGGCCAGAAGACCGGCTGCGAGCTCCGACTCGACGGCCGTACGAGAGATGAAAGTGACGCCGAAGCCGGCCTGCACCGCGCTCCGCACCGACTCCTGCAGCCCGAGCTCGAGCCGGACGTCGAGATCGCGCAGCCGCATGCCCATCCGGCGGAGCTCGTCCTCGACGACCTGGCGGACGCCTGCGCCCTCCTGCATCACGATCAACGACGCGCCGCGCAGCTCGTCGATCGTGACGGTCCGTCCGGCGAAGGGGTGGCCCGGCGGGCAGATCAGGATCACCTCGTCGCGCAGGAACTGCTCGAAGCGGACGCCGCGGTGCCGCCGGGCCGCGCCGACGATGCCGAGCTCGAGCTCTCGGTCGGCGACGAGCTCGACGACCGCCTGCGTGTCGTGCACCTCGAGTGCGACCTTCACGTCGGGGTTGCGGTGCTGGAACTCGCACAGGAGCAGAGGCACGACAATCGCCGCCGGGCCGGTGGAGGCGCCGATCGAGAGCTCGCCCGACAGCGCGCCTGCCCCCTCCGCCGCCACCTCGCCGAGCAGCTGCTCCTCGAGCTGCAGCAGCCGCTGCGCTCCGCGGTAGAGGCGCCAGCCCGCCTCGGTCGGCTCGACGCGCCGGCCGGAGCGGTCGAGCAGCTGGGCTCCGAGGCGCTTCTCGAGCGCCCGCACCTGCAGCGACACGGCGGGCTGGGTGACGCCGAGCCGGTCGGCCGCCTGAGAGAAGCTGCGACGCTCGACGACGGCGCAGAAGGCTGCGAGCTGCCGTGTATCCATAAGCAGATCTTATCGAGGGACGCGCAGACGGCGAATCCTCCCGGTGCGATACGCATATATGCATAATGCAGGAGTGCGTAACACGAACCCGTTCACCTTCGGCATGCTCGCACAGGACGACGCATTCACCGACCGCCGTCGCGAGATTGCGGAGCTCGCCGCCGACATGCGCAACGGGCAGGACGTCGTCGTCCTGGCGCCCAGGCGATACGGGAAGACGTCCCTCGTCCTCCGTGCCGTCGAGGAGGTGGCGCGGGACGGTGTGCTCGTCGCCTACTGCGACCTCATGCGCACGCCGACGAAGGCCCGCTTCGCCTCGGCACTGGCGAAGACGCTCGTGGATGACCTGCTGCCGCCCGTGCAGGGGCTGCTGGAGCGGGCGGCCGCAGTGATCCGGGGTCTTTCGGTCAAGCCGGCCGTCGAGCTCGACCCGAGAGACGGTGGAGTCCGCTTCTCGTTCGAGGCCGTCAGGAAGAGCGCAGACATCGACAGCACGATCGAGCGGCTGCTCGAGCTCCCGGCGGAGATCGCGAGCGACCGCGACCGGCGCGTGGTCATCGTCTTCGACGAGTTCCAGGAGGTCGTCAGGCTCGACTCGACGCTGCCGAACCTGATGCGCTCGATCTTCCAGACCCAGCCTCAGGTCGGCCACGTGTACCTCGGCAGCCGCCGCCATGTGCTGACGACGATCTTCAACGACCGCAACGAGCCGTTCTGGCGGAGCGCCAAGCAGATCGATCTCGGACGCATCCCCGAGGCCGACCTGGCGGTGTTCGTCCGCGAGCGCTTCGAGGCCGGGGATCGCGCGATCGACGACGACGCACTCGTGCGGCTGCTCGAGCTCACCGACGGGCACCCGTACGCCACCCAGGAGCTCGCGTACTTCACCTGGGAGCGCGTGCCGTTCGGTCACGCGGCACACGCCGCCGACGTCGAGGTGGCGCTCGTCCGGGTCCTGCGCTCGGAGCACAACAACCTGGCGCGGCTCTGGGAGGGCGCCACGTCGAACGAGCGGCTCGTGCTGCTGGCCCTGCACGAGGAGCGCGGCGGCGTCTACGGTGAGGCGTATCGCCGGCGCCACGGGCTGCCTGCACCCGCGTCCGTGCAGCGGGCGGTGACCGCGCTCTCCCGCGACGACGTGATCGAGCGTGGCCCGGACGGCACGTGGCAGCTCGCGGAGCCCTTCCTGCACGAGTGGCTCGAGCGAGCGTCGACCGACCTCCACGGAGGGGTGTGATGCGGGTCTGGATCGACGTCACGAACTCGCCGCACGTGCCGTTCTTCCGGCCGCTGATCGCTCTGCTGGAGGAGCGCGGGCACGACGTGCGGGTGTCGGCGCGGGCGTTCGCCCAGACGCTCGAGCTGCTCGATGCCGCAGGCATCGCCCACGACGTCGTCGGGCCGCCTCACGGAGGGGCAGGGCGCGCCGCGAAGATCCGGGCCATGGGCTCGCGCCTGCGGGCCTTGCGGGCGTGGGCGAGGCCGCAGCGCTTCGACGTCGCTCTCTCGCACGCCTCGCACGAGCTCCCCCTCGCGGCGCGCTCCCTCGGCATCGCATCCGCGTACGCCTACGACTACGAGTTCGCGCGTTCTCAGCACACGCTCGGCTCGCGATCGGCGACCCGCGTCGTCGTGCCGGCGGCGATCCCGCAGGAGCGCCTCGACCGCCTCGGCGCGTTCGCCGACAAGACCCTGCGCTATGCGGGGCTGAAGGAGGAGTACTACCTCGCCGACTTCGAGCCGGACACATCCGTGCCGTGGGCGCTCGGAGTGGACACGAGCCGGCTGGTCGCGGTCGTCCGCACGCCACCCGAGGTGTCGCTCTACCACCGGCACGGGAACCCGCTGTTCGCCGACGTGCTGGAGCGGCTCGGCTCCGATCCGGGCGTGCACGCCGTAGTGCTGCCCCGCACACCCGAGCAGCTGGCTTCGCTCGCCTCGCGGGGCCTGCCCTCCCTGATCGTTCCCGGCCGCGCAATCGACGCTCAGAGCCTGATCGCGATGGCCGACCTGGTCGTCTCCGCCGGCGGCACCATGAACCGCGAGGCCGTCGCGCTCGGCACACCGGTGTGGACGACCTTCGCCGGGCGCCTGGGCGCCGTCGACGAAGGGCTCGTGGCCGACGGGCGCTTGCGCGTGCTCGCAGACGCCGGCAGCCTCGAGCTCGCCCGCAAGGAGGGCGCCCCCAAGCGGACGCGCCGCGACCCGGCCGTGATGCTCGACCTGATGCTCGCAGCCCTCACCGCGACATAGGGGCGGGGCGCGCCCTGCCCGTTCCGGCGGCCGGGTGCGCCGGCGTCGCGCTCAGCCGCCGACGAGCACGCGGAGCTCGAAGACGCCTTCCTCGGTGCGGTCGGCCAGCGCCGCGAGCGTGGCCAGATGCTCGACGACGTCCCTGTGCTCCCGCCAGCGCTCGACCGCCTCCGCCCCCGGGAGCTCCCACATGCCGAAGTAGTCCAACGGGTTGTCGACGCTCTGCAGCAGCCGGGCCGTCCCACCCTCCGGGTGGTTCAGCTCCGCCCACAGCGCGAGCGCCTCGAAGGAGGTCACGAACTCCTCCTCCCGGCCGGGCTTCACCGTCCAGCGGCTCGACACGTAGTGCGTGCTCACGGCTGTACCACCTCCTGGACGGATGCCTCCGCCCGACGTGGGTCGCGGACGACCCGGTTGAGTGCGCCCACGAGCTCGAGCGTCTCGCCCTCCTCGACGAGGCGCTCCAGCTGGAGCAGCGCGTCGTCGAGCCAGGCGGACTCGACCGGCGGCCGGGTGATCCGCTGGATCTTGGGATGGGTGCTCGCGGACACCGTCTCGCCGTCGCCGACGAGCACCTCGTGCAGCTTCTCGCCGGGCGCCGGCCCGATGAACTCGATCGGCACGTCCACCTCGGGCTCCTTCCCGGACAGGCGGATCATCTTCTCGGCCAGCTCGAGTATGCGCACCGGCTCACCCATGTCGAGCACGTATACCTGGCCGCGCCCCCCGATCGCGCCCGCCTGCACCACGAGCTGCACCGCCTCGGGGATGGTCATGAAGAAGCGCGTCATCTCGGGGTGGGTGACGGTCACCGGGCCTCCCTTGGCGATCTGTCGGCGGAAGATCGGGATCACCGACCCGGACGAGCCGAGCACGTTCCCGAAGCGGACCGCGACGAACCGCGTCGCCACCTCGGCCCGGTGCCCGTACGTCTCCACGATCCACTCGCACAGGGCCTTCGACTGCCCCATCACCGTCTTCGGGTTCGCCGCCTTGTCGGTGGAGACGAGCACGAACCGCTTGGCGCCGAACTCGACGGCGACGTCGGCGAGCGTCCGCGTGCCGAGCGTGTTGTTTCGCACCGCCTCGAGCGGATTCGCCTCCATCATCGCGACGTGCTTGTAGGCGGCCGCGTGGAAGACGACGCCCGGCCGGTACTTGTCGAACACCTGCCGGAGCTTGACCGAGTCCTTCACGTCGGCGACCACGGCCGCCGCGGCGAGGAACCCTCGCTCCCGCACGAGCTCCCGCTCGATCTCGAAGAGCGCGGGCTCCGAGTTGTCGACGAGGACGAGCTTCGAGGGGCCGAGCCGCGAGACCTGCCGGCACAGCTCCGAGCCGATCGAGCCGCCGGCGCCCGTCACGAGCACCGTCTCACCGGCGAGGTAGCCGGCGATCGACTCGAGATCGACCTCGACGGGCTCCCGTCCCAGCACGTCCTCCACCTCGACGGGCCGCAGCTGCTTCGTCAGGTCGAAGTCCCCGCCGACGAGCTCGGACAGGCCCGGCAGCGTCTTCACGGGAACGCGCTCGCGGCGGGCGACCTCGACGATCTGGGCGCGAACGGTGCCCGATGCGGACGGGATCGCGATCAGCACCTCATCGGGGCGGCGGTCGCGGATGAGCTGCGCGAGCTCGGACGTGGGGCCGAGCACGCGGATCCCGTGGAGCCGCAGGTTCTTCTTCCGTGGGTCGTCGTCCACGAGCCCGATCGGCGTATAGCCGAGGGACGGGTTGCGCAGCATCTCCTTGATCACGAGCTGGGCGGCGTCGCCGGCTCCCACCACGAGCGCCTCCTTCCCGCGCGCCACCACCTGGCCCGGCAAGGGGCGCTCGATCAGCGTCCGGGCGAGCAGGCGGGAGCCGGCCACGAAGGCGAGGCAGAGCAGCAGGTCGACGAACCACACTCCGGTCGGCACACGAGCCGGGTGGATCTCGAACAGCGTGAAGACGAGGAAGGTAGTGACCGAGGCGAACGCGACGCCACGCACGGCCGCCCACATGTCGCGGGTGGAGATGTACCGCCACCAGCGGTTGTAGAACCCCGACAGCGCGAACACCGGCAGCTTGATCGCGATCACGAGCAGCACGATCTCCCAGTCCAGGTAGCGGTCGTAGTACACGGGCCGCCCCTGGTCGAAGCGCAGCTGCCAGGCCAGGTACCACGCCGCGGCGATGATCGCCGCGTCCGCGACGAGCTGCCAGAGCCGGTGCCTGTTGAAGGGCGTCCTCACCGGCCCGAGCTGGAGGGTGCAGGGCCCGGCACGCTGCGTCCCCTTCGGCCTCTCATGCGGCGATCACGCCGGCGGCGGCAAGCACGGTCTCGACGACCTGCTCCTGCACCTCGGCGCCGATCCCGCCCCACATGGGAAGGGCGAGGTTCTCGGCCGACGCTCGCTCCGTTTCGGGCAGGGAGCCCGGCTCGTAGCCCAGGTAGCGCATCGCCGGCTGCAGGTGCAAAGGCGTGACGTAGTAGGCCGCGCAGGAGATCCCAGCCTCCTTCAGGCCGGCCGCGATCCGCTCGCGCTCGGTCGTGCGCACGACGTACATGTGGTAGACGTGGCCCGGCTCGTCGAGCGGAAGCTCGACCGCGTCGCCGAGGCCGAGCTCGGCGTAGCGGGCGGCCCCCGTGCGGCGCCCCTCGTTCCAGCCGGCGAGCCGCGGGAGGAAGACGCGCAGCGCCGCCGCGTGGATGGCGTCGAGCCGGGAGTTCGTCCCGATCAGCTCGAACGTCTGCTTGTCGAGCGACCCGTGGAAGCGCAGCATGCGCACGCGCTCCGCGACCGCGTCGTCGGTGCAGGCGACGAGCCCGCCGTCGCCGAGCGCGAACAGGTTCTTGGTCGGGAAGAAGCTGAAGGTGGAGCAGATGCCGACGCTCGCGACACCGGCGGCGCCGAAGGCCTGGGCCGAGTCCTCGATCAGGGGCAGGCCCAGCGCGGCGAGCGCCGCGAGCGGGGCGGGACGGCCGAACAGGTGCACCGGCATGATCGCCTTCGTCTTCGCCGTGATCCGCGGGGCCACGTCCTCGGGGTCGAGGTTCAGCGTGACCGGGTCGATGTCCGCGAAGACGGGGGTGGCGCCCGCCCGCGCGATCGCCTCGGACGTGGCGTAGAACGTGAATGAGGGGCAGATCACCTCGTCGCCGGCGCCGATGCCCATCGCCTCCAGCGAGAGCACGAGCGCATCGGTGCCGTTCGCCACCCCGATCGCGTGCGGCACGCCGAGATAGGCGGCGGCTTCGCGCTCGAAGGCCTCGACCTCGGGGCCGAAGATGAACCGCCCCGAGTCGAGCACTTCGGCGAAGCGCTCCTTCAGCTCGGGGATGAGCGGCTCGTACTGGGCCTTGACGTCGACGAGCGGGATCACGACCGACCGAGTGTAGCGCCCCGCGACCCCTGAAACGGGCAGGTTGCAGGGGAATCGGCCGCTCAGGGCCGGTTCGGCTCCCTCCCCGACGGCTCAGGCTGCGTCGCGGGCGGCGCGGCGCCCACGCAGCCAGCGCCGGCCGAGCCAGGCGGCCGCGGCCAGGACGAGCAGCACGACGGCGATGTCCGCGTATCGAAACGCGCTGTGGAAGCTCTCCCAGCTAGCGCCGGCGGCCCAGCCTGCACCCGCGAATGCGAAGCACCAGGCGGCGGAGCCGA
>DAIOGR010000085.1:0-7919 GCA_036745155.1 Gaiella sp. | reverse complement strand
CCTTCTGCTCGGGCAGCAGGTCGATCACGGGGAACGGCGTCTCCGGGTCCATCTCGGTGGAGTTGGCGCCCTCCAGGCCGCAGACGTGACGTGCGAACTCGGAGACGGCAACGTGCATCCCGAGGCAGATGCCGAGGTACGGGATGCCCTGCTCGCGGGCGACCTGGCAGGCGAGGATCTTCCCCTCCCACCCGCGCGACCCGAAACCGCCGGGGACGAGCACGCCGTCGACGCCCTCGAGCTCCTCGACCGCCTCCTCGTAGGTCATGTTCTCCGAGTCGAACCAGCGCACCGAGACCTTGGCGCCCTGGTGCATGCCCGCGTGCTTGAGCGCCTCGTGCACCGAGAGGTAGGCGTCGTGGAGCTTGATGTACTTGCCGACGAGCGCGATCTCTACGTCCTCGCGCAGCTCGACGATACGGTCGGTCAGCAGCTTCCACTCGCCGAGCTCGGCAGGCGGCGTCTCCAGGCCGAGCCGCTCGCAGACGAGGGCGTCGAGCCCTTCCGCCTGCAGGCGCTCCGGCACGAGGTAGACGTCCGGCACGTCGGGCGACCCGATCACCGCCCTGGAGTCCACGTCGGCGAACAGGGCGATCTTCTCCCGGATCTCGTCCGAGAGCTCGTCGCGGGAACGGCAGACGACGATGTCGGGATGGATGCCGATGCGGCGCAGCTCGTTGACGGAATGCTGCGTCGGCTTCGTCTTCAGCTCGCCGGCCGCTTCGATGAACGGCACGAGCGTCACGTGCAGGTACAGCACGTTCTCCGGCCCGACCTCGCGCCGGAACTGGCGGATCGCCTCCAGGAACGGCAGCGACTCGATGTCGCCCACGGTGCCGCCGATCTCGGAGATGACGACGTCGGTCGGCGTCACCAGCGAGCCCCGCCGGATCCGGGCCTTGATCTCGTTCGTGATGTGCGGGATCACCTGCACGGTCGCGCCCAGGTACTCCCCTTTGCGCTCCTTGCGCAGCACCGTGTCCCAGATGGCGCCGGCGCTGTGGCTGCCGTTGCGCGAGATGTTCTCGTCGATGAACCGCTCGTAGTGACCCAGATCGAGGTCGGTCTCGGCGCCGTCCTCGGTCACGAACACCTCGCCGTGCTGGAACGGGCTCATCGTCCCCGGGTCGACGTTGAGGTAGGGGTCGAACTTCTGTGCCTGCACGCGCAGCCCGCGCGCCTTCAGCAGCCGGCCGAGCGACGCGGCGACGATGCCCTTGCCGAGCGCGGACACGACACCGCCCGTGACGAAGACGTACTTCGTCGCCGGCTCCGTCACGACGCCCTGCCGAGAGCGTCGAGCTCGCGCAGCACGGGTGTCGTCTCGATCGACGACCCGAGCGAGCGACGCTCACCGGCGAGCGTGAGCGCAGCGAGCGCTGCGATCGCGCCGAGGCGCCGGGGTCCCGTGATTCTCCGCACGGAACTGAAACCTACCACGGCTCCCAGTGCGTTCGACCCCGCGTCCCCGAGCATCGTCATCTCCCGGAGATCGTAGGGTGCGAGCAGGACGGCCACGGCGAGCGCCCGCCGCGGCACGCCTCCGGCGAGTAGTGCCCCCAGCCCGAAGGCCTTGAGCGCCCTGCCGGGCCTCGTGTCGAGCTGGTTGAGGATGTTCGCGCAGAGCCCCACCAGCACCGCAGCGGAGAGGGAGCGCGTGCGCAGAAGCGCGTACAGAGGGATGCCGACGAGCTTCAGGGTGCCGGTCGTCGCTCCTCCCCGCAGGTGTGCCCGCAAGCCGCGCTCGGGGCCGCTCCACAGGTCGTCTGCCAGCCCCAGCGCCGCCACCACCGCCACGTGCGGCTCTGCCACCCCCACGGCAGCACCCACGAACGGGAGCCGCAGCCCACGGAAGCTCGTGCCCTGCGGGCCGCAGGCGAGCAGGAGATCGGCGAGCTGCCGACCACGGTGGGCGAACCCCCGGAGATCGCGGCCGGTCGGGCGGTGCGACAGGTCGAGCTCGACCTCGTGCACCACGAGGCCCGCGCGAACGGCGTCGATCGTCATCCGCGTCTCCACGCCGAAGCCTGCAGCGACGGGAAACACGGCCTCCCGCGCGCCAGCGGAGAGCAGCCGCTGGCCCGAGAGCGGCTCGCGTGCCTCGAACCCCGAGCGCAGCCGGATCAACGCTCGAGCGGCGCGCCTGGCGACCCCGAAGCCGCCCCCCTCCCTCCGTCCGAACACCGCGATCGCGAGGTCCGCGCCGCTCTCGACGAGCGGTCGCAGGTCGCCGGAGAGGTCGGCGTCGCAGAGCAGGAGCGGCCCCGGCGGCAGCAGACGCTCGGCCAGCGTCAGTGCCTGCCCCTTGCCCCGGCGCGCCAGCCGGATCACCTGTGCTCCCGCCGCCTCCGCCACGACCGCGGTGCGGTCGCGGGAGCCGTCGTCGGCGACCACGACGCTCGCGTCGGGGAATGCGCCCAGCAACGCCTCGACCGTCCGCGCAATCCGTTGCTCCTCGTCCCGGGCGGCAACGAGGACCGTGAGCGCCTCCGTCATCCGCGGGGCACCGGCAAGGCGGTGAGCGGAGGCAGGATCCCGTCGCTCGCGTCCACCTCGACGCCGTAGTCGCCGGGCTGGCTCCCTCCCAGCAGCAGCACGAGCGCGAGCCTGCCCGCGGGCGTCTCGACCGAGTCGACGGTCGAGAGCCCGCCACGGCGAAACGCGGGCACGGCACTCGGCTGTGCGCCCCCGAGCTCGACGCCGACACCGCGCGCCCCCGAGCGGGCGAGGCCGCGGTAGAGCGCGGCGAGGAACTCCTTTGTGCGCCCGCGCTGCGGGGGCGCCGGCCGGGCAACGACGACCGCGTCCACAGGGGGCGCCGACGGCCCCTCGCGCTCGTCCACGATCACGCCGTCGAGCGCGTCCCAGAGCGGGGTTTCGCCACCCGCGACGAGCTCGGCAGCAAGGTCGCGGCCCAGATCGTCCAGCCGGTCGGGCCCTTCGTATCCCTTCAGCGCCGGGCGCTTCTCGATCGCCGCCTCCACAGCCGCCGCATCGAGCGGCACGCGAAGAGCACGCATGCGGACGACCTTGCCGCCGGCGTCTCGCACCGCCTGCCTGACGGCGAACTCGACCGTCTGGTCGACCGGGCCGATGCTCAGCACCGCCACCCGCTGATCCTGCAGCCGCCCGGGCACGAGCACCGGGTACGTGTCGGCCGCGTACTCCTGCATCGCCTGCTGCTTCGTGTCGACCACATCGAGCAGCGATGTTGCCGCATCGCGCTCGGCCTTCAGGCTCGCGATCTCGCGCGTGAGGTTCTTGCGCTCGGCGTCGTCGACGAAGCCGCGGCCGGACAGGCCGACACCGACGAGGATCCCGATCACGAGCGCCACGAAGACCGCCGCCAGCGAGGCGACGTGGTAGCGGATGTCGAACACAGAGGAGATCGTAGGGACGCGAGGCCCAGGCCGTACGTCGTGGGACGCGAAAACGTGGGGGCCCTCTGCTTCCGCCGCCCTTGCCCCCTACAGGCCCAGCGCGTCCGCCAGATTGCTCGTCAACGACTCGATCACGTTCCGGAGCGCCGGCGAGGCGGCCACGGCGACGACGATCGCGCTCATGCCCGCGACCGCGAAGGCGACGAGCGGCCAGACGCCGACCCGGCGCGAGACGAGGCGCGACACGCCCTTCGCGTCGACCAGCACCTCGCCCACCTTCAGGCGCGTGACGAACGTCGAGGCCATACCGGCGCGGTTCCGCTCCATGAACTCGACGAGGTTGAAGTGCGTCCCGACGGCCACGATCAGCTCGGCGCCGCGGTCGTGGGCGAGCTGGAGGGCGATGTCCTCGCTGATCCCTGGTGCGGCGACCTTCTGGTAGCGGAGGCCCAGCGCCTCGAGGCGCGCGGCTCCGGGAGCGCTCCCGTCCGGATACGCGTGGACGAGCAGCTCCGCGCCGGTCTCGAGCGCCGCGTCCGAGACCGAGTCGAAGTCGCCGACGATGACGTGCGGCTTCAATCCGATCTCGAGCAGTGCGTCGGCACCGCCGTCGACCGCCACGAGCACCGGCCTGAAGTCCCGGATGTACGGCCGCACGATCCGCAGGTCGCGCTTGTAGCCCGGCCCGCGGGCAACGACGACGGCGTGCCGGTCGCGGAAGCGCGTCTGCAGCGGGGGGAACTCGATCCCCTCTGCAAGCCGGCGCCCCTCGTCGCGCAGGTGCCGCAGGGTGTTGTCGGCGAACGCCTCGAGCGCCTCGGTGACCCGCCCCTGCTGCTCGGCGAGCGCCTCGGTCAGAGCGGCCTCACCGAGCTCGACACCCACGGCAAGGCAGGTTCCGTTCCGCCAGACCCCTCCGTCCCGCAGGGTCAGGAGCTCGCCGTCGCTGACCTCGTCGAACAGGGCAGCGCCGGGAGCGTCGACGAGCCGCACACCCGCCCGGACGAGCTCGAGCGGCCCGGAATTGGGGAACCGCCCCGACGCCGAGAGAGAGACGTTGACGACCGCGCGCACACCGGACTCGGCGAGCTCCTCGGCCGAGACGCGATCCAGGTCGGTGTGGTCGATGATGGCGAGGTCGCCGGGCCGCAGGCGCTTGACGAGGTCCTTCGTCCGCCGCCCCAGGCGTGCCGGGCCGATGATCTCGGCGCCCATCCGTCAACGCCCCGGATCGCCGGCGACGGCTGCGAGGAACTCCTCGCCGCCGAGCATTCGCTCGAGCTCGTTCCGGCGCTCGGCGTCGGCGAGCTGCTCGATGCGGGTGTGGGTCGGGTCGCCGGGGATCTTCTCGACCCGGAAGTGCCGTCCGGCGGCACTCGCAATCTGCGGCAGGTGGGTGATCGTGAGCACCTGCGCACGCTCAGCGAGGCGCGTCAGGGTCTCTGCCACCCGGTGTGCGGTAACGCCCCCGATGCCGGCGTCGATCTCGTCGAACACGAGCGTGTGGCCGCCGGCCACCGCGGCCAGGGCCAGCGCCACCCGGGAGAGCTCGCCGCCCGAGGCCGTCTCCGCCACGGGCGCGAACGGCAGGCCCGGGTTCGGGCGGATCAGGAAGGCTACGTCGTCCGCACCCGTCGGCCCCTGGGCGCGGGCAGCCAGCTCGACGCGGAACTCGCCCTCGCCCATGCCGACGCCGTGCAGCTCCTCTGCCACGGCTTCCGCGAACGCCGTCGCGGCGGCAGACCGGGCGCCCCTCAGCCCTGCGGCGACGTCCGCCACCTGCTGCTCGGCCGCCATGACGGCGGCGGCGGCCGCCTCGACCGGGTCGAGGCCGCCGGCCAGCGCCTCGAGCTCGGCCTGCGCCGCCTCACGCCGCGCGAGCAGCTCCTCTGTCGTCTGGGCGCCGAAACGGCGGCGCGCCTGCGCGTAGGCGTCGAGACGCTCTGCCACGGCCTCCAGCCGCTCCGGGTCTGCCTCGAGCGACGACACGAACCGGTGCAGCTCGCTGCCGACCTCGCGCAGCCGCACGGCGAGATCGCGCAGCTCGGCCGCGGGCCGCTCGAGCTCGGGGGCGAGCCGCTCCAGGGGGGCGACCGCCTTCTCCGCCACGGCGGCCAGCGCGGCGGCTCCTTCACCGTCGTCGGGTGCAATGGCGCGGGCCGCCGCTGACGCCCCCTCCCCCAGCTCCGCCAGGTGGCGGATCCGCTCCCTCTCCAGGCGGAGCTCGTCCTCCTCTCCGGCGACCAGGCCCTCCGTGTCGTCGACGAGCGCCCGCAGCTCTGCGAGGCGCGCGGCCGACGCGTCCGCATCGCGGGCGAGCTCTTCGTGGAGGCGCTCGGCGGCTTTCAGCTCCCTCCAGGCGACCCGCGCCGCGCGGCGCCGCTCGGCCTGCACCGGGCCGCAGAAGGCGTCGAGCACGTCGAGCTGGTAGGCGGGGCGGGCCAGACGCCGTTGCTCGAACTGCCCGGACATCGCGATCAGCCGCTCACCGGCGGCCGCGAGATCCTCGCGGGCAACCGCACGCCCCCAGGCGTAGGCGCGCGTGCGGCCGTCAGCGAACACGCGGCGCGCCAGCACGATCCCGGCCTCGTCCTCCGGCCGCAGCTCCGCCAGGGCGGCCAGCTCCTCGTCCTCGAAGAACCCGTCCGGCACGTCGAGCTCCGCCTCGACGTACGCCTCCGTGCCCGCCGGGCCGACGGCAGCCGCGTCGCCCTTCGCGCCCAGCAGGAGCCCGATCGCCTGCGCAAAGATCGTCTTGCCCGCACCGGTCTCCCCCGTGAGCGCGTTGAGGCCCGCGGCCAGCTCGAGATCCGCCTCGCGGATGAGGACGAGGTTCTCGATCTTGAGGCGGCGCAGCACGGACGGATCGTAGACCCGGCGCGGCGGGCACGGCGACTGTCCGCGACGGACGCCGGGATTCGGCGCCGTGGGACGGCGGGCAAGGCACGTCTCGCCTGCCGGGTCGCGGCGTCAGCTCACGAAGCTCTGGCGGTACCGCCGCACGAACGTCATCTCGGGGAGCGTGGCGAGCAGCGAGCGCTGCGGGCCGAGCCGGATCGCCACGCGCCCTCCGGGCGCGGCCTCGGCGAGGTTGTGACCGTCGACGAGCACGGCCGCCGGGACATCGGAGGTCCGGTTCCAGACGACCACGTCCTTTCCGCGCGGCACCACGAACGGGCGGGCGTGCAGGTCGTGCGGGGCCACGAACGTGAGCGCCATAGCGTCCAGCCCCCACATCAGCACGGGGCCGCCGTTCGACAGGTTGTAGGCCGTGGAGCCCGACGGGGTCGAGCAGATCAGCCCGTCGCACGGCACGCGACCCAGGTCCTCACCGCCGATCGACCACTCCAGCTCGACCATGCGCCCGAGCTGCCCGCTCGTCACGACGGCGTCGTTGACGGCCACAAAACGGCCGGCTCCCGCCTCGATCTCGAGCGTCGGCAGCTCCAGCACGTCGAGCTCGCCGGCAAACGCGCGGGCGGCGCCCGCCTCCAGCTCGTCACGCGGGATCGAGCTGAGAAACCCGACGCGCCCGAAGTTCACGCCGACCACGGGGACACCCGTGCCGAGGAAGCGCGTCAGCGCGCGCAGCATCGTCCCGTCGCCGCCGAGCACGACGGCGAGATCGACGTCCTCCGCCGCTCCGCCCGGGTCACCGGACGCGGCGACGAGCTCGACGCCGCGCTCCTTCGCCACCGACTCCAGCTGCGCCAGCCCGGCGGCGACCTGGCCGTTGCGGCCGTGCAGCACGACGGCCGCGCGGGTCACGGGCCTAGACGATCGCATCGTCGATCCAGCGCTCGACTTCATCGGCAGGGGTGGGCTCCTCGCTCGCGATCAAGTGGACGACGATCTCCCGGTTCCCCTTCGGCCCGGGAAGCCCCGAGTCTACGACGCCCGCGACCCGCGCACCCCAGCCAACGGCTGCGTCGCAGACCTCGCGCACGACGCGCCGCCGCACCTCGAGGTCGCGCACGACACCCTTCCGCGCCTCGGCCCGGCCGGCCTCGAACTGCGGCTTCACGAGCACGAGCGCCTCCCACGCCGGCCCGGCGAGACGCAGCACCGGCGGCAACACCGTCCGCACCGAGATGAACGACACGTCGCAGACGACGAGCTGCGGGGCGAACGGCAACTCCGTCACCTCACGCGCGTTGACCCGCTCGAGCACCGTCACGCGGGGGTCGTTGCGCAGCTTCGGATGCAGCTGCCCATAGCCCACGTCGAGCGCGATCACCCGTCGCGCACCCGCTTGCAGCAGGCAGTCCGTGAAGCCGCCCGTCGAGGCTCCGACGTCGAGGCAGTCCCTTCCCGCCGGGTCGACCTGCAGCCGCTCGAGCGCATGCGCGAGCTTCTCACCGCCCCGCGAGACGAAGCGCGGCAGCCGCTCAACGGCGAGCTGGGCCGAGTCGTCGACCTGCGCACCCGGCTTGTCGAAGCCGGGCACGAGCCCGGCGAGCACGAGCGCCTGCGCCTGGCTGCGCGTCTCCGCGAGGCCGCGCTCCACGAGCAGGGTGTCGAGCCGCTTCTTCACCCGGG
>DAIOGR010000084.1:2692-7978 GCA_036745155.1 Gaiella sp. | reverse complement strand
GAGGAGCACGTCTTCATCGCGCCGTGCGTCGTGACGACGAACGACAACTGGATGGGTCGCACGGAGCAGCGGTTCGGGAACGTCAAGGGCCCAACGATCCGCCGCGGCGCACGGATCGGCGGTGGCGCCGTCATCTGCCCGGCGGTCGAGATCGGAGCCGAGGCGTTCGTCGGCGCGGGCGCCGTCGTCACGAAGGACGTGCCGCCGCGAACGGTCGTGGTCGGGAGCCCGGCGCGCGTCATGCGCGAGGTGCCCGACGACGAGCTGCTCGAGAACGCCTGACGCCGGCAACGCCGGGCGTCAGCTCTTGACGACCGTCAGCCGGTACGGGCCGCTGCCCGGCGCGCCGAGCTTGATGAGCAGCGAGTACCAGCCCTCCGCCTTGGCGCGGTAACCGAGATGCTCGTTGGGCCCGACCGCCGCCGACAGGCGCACGCGCAGATCCTGTTGCGAGAGGTCGTCGATCTCGTGCGTGCCGGGCCTCCACAGCGCCATGGCGGGGTCTGTGCCCGGTGTGCCGGCCAGGGAGGCGAAGAGCCGCTGGCCGCGCCGGAGAAAGACCCGGTAGACGTCGTTCTGGTCGTCCCAGAAGTCGAGGGTGGCATTGACCACCCGCTTCGTCCCCCAGAGCGTGAAGGCCCGGCTACCCGCGTCATCGTTCGGCTCGTAACGGTCGGGCGCCGGCAGGGGGAGAGCGAGTGCGCCGAGGGCTGCGGTGACATCGAGCCGTCCCCACCCGGTGAGCGCGTCTCGTCCCGGCAGGCATCTGGGGCAGCCGTTGGCCGGCCCCGCATCCACGGCGGAGCGCTCGAGCACCGCGACCACCTGATCCGGGGTGAGATCTGGCAGGGTTGCGAGTAGCGTCGCCGCGGCAGCGCTGACCTGGGGGGCGGCGAAGCTCGTGCCTTCCGCCTCCTGGTAGTCGCCCGGGCCACAGGACGAGTAGCCCTGGTCGGGGCAGGCCGGACGAAGCGCCGTCAGGGGCAGCGGGAAGGTGGAGAGGATCTCCTGGCCGGGCGCAGCGATGTCGTTGTACACCGCGTCGCGGTTCGAGAAGAGCGGCGAGGCGCCGTTGCGGGCGAGCGCGCTGACCCCGAGGACGTGCGGGAGCGCAGCGGGCCAGCTCGCGTACTTCCAGGGTTGCGCAGGCGCCTGGTCGCCGTTGCCGACGGCGGCGACGACGACCACCCCTCGCCCGACGGCGTAGGCAATCGCCTCCGCCTCCAGCCGCGAGTAGGTGTCGCGCGAGGGATCGTTCGGGTCGCGCAGCCCGCCGAGGCTCATGTTGATCACGCTGGCTCCACTCGCAACCGCCCAGCGAATCGCCTTCACCTCGGCCTCGACCGGGATCGTCCCCGTGGAGGTGACGACCTTGGCGACCACGAGCTCCGCCGACGGCGCCAGCCCGGCAATGCCGACGCCGTCGTTGGCGCCGGCCGCGATCAGCCCGGCGACGAAGGTCCCGTGCCCCTGGGTGTCGGTCCGCGCCGAGCCCCCCACGAAGCTCCGGGCCGCAGCGATGTGCGAGGCCAGCTCGGGATGGGAGCCGTCGATGCCCGAGTCGATCACAGCCACGCGCACGGGCGCGAGCGGAGCCAGTTCCTGCCAGTCCTGCCAGGCGTCGTAGGAGCGGTTCTGCGCCAGGTACCACTGGTTGGCGACGAGCGGGTCGTTCGGCACGAGCGCCGTGCGGCGCTCGGTCAGGCGCTCGACGTAGCGGACCCCTGGAATCCCCTGCAACGCGCGCGCCGTACGTGCCGTCGTGAGAAGCGCTTGCAGTGGGGCGAGGCTCTCCGCCCTCCCGCCCGTGCGCCGCTCGAGCTCGGCGCGAACGGCAGCGGCATCGGCGCCGTGCTCCAGGCCGACCGCATACCGTCCCGCCGCAGCAGCGGAAGGCAGGATGAGGGCGGCCACGGCGGCGGCCGCCGCAACCAACCTCCCCGGAGAAAGGGTCAACCCGTCGTCCCGGAGACAACCGTGAGCGTCACTGCGGGGCCGGGCAGGCCGGCCGCCGAGAGCCTGTACGTCGACGTCCACCTCGGCCGCACCGTCACCACGAACGTCCCGTCGGCAGCCGGCGCGAGGCGGGCCGAGCGGGCCCAGATGCCGGTCGCGCCGAGCTTCTCGAGGACGACGTCCTCCACGTCGCGCGCGATGCCGCTGACCTGCACCGGCGCCCCGGGAGCGGTCGGCGGGCCCGGTCGCGCGAAACGGAGGACGCCGAGGCGGAAGGCGGTCGAGCGGAGCCCGAGGCGGGCCCGCACGTCGGCGGCCCGCAGCTGCAGGGTCTTCCCGTCCCTCGTGGTCACGAGCACGGTCGCCGGGCGTCCTGAGGCCGTCTGGACGGCGGTCACGTCGGCGACCGCCGAGGAGAGCCCGAACGCCTTCGCGAGCGCGGCCGCGGTGAAGACACGCGGCTCCCAGCGGTGAAACGGCGAGACCTCGTCCCACGGATCGTCGACGGACTGGAGATACGCGACGGGCACGCCGAAGACGTCCTCGCTCGCCGCTGTGCGACCCCCGGAGGAGGAGTAGTAGAACGCCGTCACGATCTTGCCGTCGTAGACGAGCGCCTCACCACGCGTTGCCGCGACGGCTGCGCTCGTCGCCGGCGACTCACGCTCGACACCGTAGTAGGCCTGGCTGCGAACGTCCCCGTACAGGTCCCACGGCTTGCCCTTGACGAGGCTGGCGAGCGCGTACGAACGCGCGGCCACCGCCTGGGCCTTGAGTGCTTCGGCCGGCCATTCCCTCGGCACCTCGCCGGGCACGACGCCGAACAGGTAGGCGTCCAGGCCGACATAGTCGACGACCTGGAGCGCACCGGCGACGACCGACACCCGCAGATCGCCGCGGTAGCCCTTCCCGTCGAGCGTGAGCGGCGCCCCCTTCCCCGGCCTGAAGGTGAGCGGACCGGTGAGCGCCGCCGGGACCCCGTCGACCGTCACCCCGAGATCGGGTGTGACGACGATCTCGGCGGCGGGCAGGTCGTAGGCGATCGCACCGGCGTCGCGCACGCGGAACGGGACCGTCGAGCCGATCCGCAGCGACGGTCGCCCGCTCGCCACGAGCACCCTCACTTTCGCGACCGGCGCCTGACCGATCTCCGCACCCCGGTAGTAGAAGCCGAGAATGTCCCGATAGGAGCGGCCGGCGGTGGCCTGCGCAAAAGCGCCGAACTGGCTCATCCCGACGCCGTGGCCGTAGCCGCCACCCGTGAGGACGAACTGCGGTGTAGCGAGCGCCGCAGCCGAGATCGGCCGGGGCGCCGGCGCGGCCGAGGCCGCGACGGGAAGCAGAGCGAGCGTGATGGCGAAGAGGGTGAGATGCCGCATCGCGGTTCCTACCGACTGTTCTCGGTTGGACGGCTCAGGCCTTGAGCCGGTTGGCGTACTGCTCTTCGTAGTACGCGCGGTACGCGCCCGACTTGATCGGCTCCCACCACACCCGGTTGTCGCGATACCAGTCGACCGTCTCGGGCAGGCCCCCCTCGCCGAAGGAGTGCTGCGGCACCCAGCCGAGCGCGCGGAGCTTGCCGTCGTCGACGGCGTAGCGGCGGTCGTGGCCGGCGCGGTCCTCGACGTGCCGGATCAGCGACGGATCGGCGCCGGTGAGCTCGAGGATCCGATACGTGACCTCGAGGTTCTCGTGATCCTCGCCGCCGACGTTGTAGATCTCGCCCGGCGCCCCCTCCCGCAGGACGAGCTCGATGCCGGCACAGTGATCCTCGGCGTGCAACCACTCGCGCACCTGCTTGCCGTCGCCGTAGACGGGCAGGGGCAACCCTTCGAGGGCGTTCGTCACGAACAGGGGCACGAGCTTCTCCGGATACTGGTTGGGGCCGTACGTATTCGCGCCTCGTGTGATCGAGGCCCGGACCCCGTACGTGCGGACATAGGCGAGCACCTGCAGGTCGCCGCCTGCCTTGGCGGCGCTGTAGGGGCTCGAGGGCGACAGGGCGTCGCTCTCGCGCGCACGGCCGCCTGCCTCGAGGTCGCCGTAGACCTCGTCGGTGGAGACCTGCACGAAGCGCGCATCGTGTGCACGCGCCCACTCGAGCAGCGTCATCGTCCCCAGCACGTCGGTGTGCACGAACTCCTGCGGGCCGAGAATGGAGCGGTCCACGTGGGTCTCGGCCGCGAAGTTGACGATCGCCTCGCAGCCGTCGGCTGCACGGGCGACCGCATCGGGGTCTGCGATGTCCCCGACCACGAGCACGTGCTCGACGCCCTCGAGGTTGGCCGGATTCCCGGCGTAGGTGAGCTTGTCGAGCACGACTACCTCGTCGCCGGCCGCGACCAGGCGCTTGACGAAGTGCGAGCCGATGAAGCCGGCGCCACCGGTGACGAGCACGCGCATCGGCACAGGTTAGCCTGCAGCGGGCTCTGCTTCGCAGAGCTCGCGAACCCGCTGACGCGGGTTCGCGCCGCGCGGAAACCTCCTGAAGCCGGGAACCTACGGTTCCCCGTGACCCCTCCCTTCCAGCCGTCGGTGCCCAGTCTGCGCGGCGAGGCCCCGCTGTCCGTTTCCTGATCGCGGCGCTCTACGAGGCCAGCAAGAGGCGGGCGCCGAGGAGGCGGGCGAGGCCCTCGCCGCCGCCGCGCATCACGTGGTCGTGATTCCAGGCGAACAGCGGCCGGGCAACCGGTGTGAGGAGGTTCATCCAGCGGGCCGTCGTCTCGACGTCCCACTCGTACGTCACGGCGGTGGCGCCGTCGGCGCGGAAGAAGCGCCAGCGCCCGATCCCGGCGAGCTCGCCGCTCGCAACCCCCTCCATGAGGACGTGCCGCTCCACCCGCGTCGACCGCATCTCGAAGGTGAGGTCGTACGGCAGGCGGGAGCGAAAGCTGAAGCGGGAGACTCCGCCCACGCCGTCGGGGCCCCGCGGGACGAGCTCGTCCGACCGTTGCACACCAGGCCACCAGGCGGGCCAGGCGCAGGTGTCGTAGATCGCGTCCCAGACCGGCTCGATCGGCGCGTCGAGCACCCACGTCGTCGTGAAGCGGTAGCGGGCCACGACCCCTATTCGGCTTCGGAGCGGCGACGGTTCGCCGGCGCGAGCCTGGCGAGGCATTCCGCCAGTCCCTCCCGCCAGTGCGGCAGCTCCGGAGCCCCCTTCTCGCTCCTGAGGATCGAGACGGCGGGCCGTGGAGCCTTCGCCCCGAACTCGGCCGACCCGATCCGGCGGACGCGACATGACAGGCCCGCCTGCTCGAAGATCGCCTCCGCGAAGTCGGCCCACGTGCAATCGCCCGCAGCCGCGACATGCCAGACGCCGTAGGGCAG
>DAIOGR010000084.1:0-2592 GCA_036745155.1 Gaiella sp. | reverse complement strand
GACTCCAGGTACGGGGACCCTTTGCGACCGTCGAAGACGTAGTCGCTCGAGAAGGCGACGAGCGGGGCGCCCAGCTCGGCCGCGTGCGACGTGCCGCCGACATTGACTGCCGCGGCGCCCTGCGGATCGTCCTCGGCGCCGTCGACGTTCGTCCACGCGGCCGCATGCAGCACCAGGTCGACCGGCCCGAGCCCGGCAGGTGGGGGGAGCGCGACGTCCCAGTCCTCACGGCCCAACGCCAGGACGTCGTCGGCCGCGAACGCCTCCTGCAGCGCCCGGCCCAGCTGGCCGGCGGCGCCGGTGATCAGGATGCGTCGCGGGCGGACAGGATCGGTGTCGTCGTGCTCCACAGGTGCGCCACGCGCGGGTCGTTCCACGGGATCCCGTGCTCGTCCGGGTCGGCAGGGTCGTACTCCTCGGTCACGTGGTAGCAGAAGAGCAGATCGGTCAACGCCTCGAAGCCGTGCGCATGACGACCCGGGATGTAGAGGGCGACGGGGTTGTCGTCGCCGATGTCCTCGCTGAACGTCTCGCCGGTTTCACGATCGAGCACGACGACCCGGGCCGTCCCCTGCAGGCACGCGAAGAGGTCGTCCTGACCCCGTTCGTGGAAGTGCAGTCCCCGGATCACGCCCCGACGCGACAACGACACGTTCGTCTGGCGCGTCGGCTTCGGCAGCAGGCTCTCGCGCCGCAGCTCGCAGAACCAGCCGCGCTCGTCCTCGAAGCGCCGCAGGGGGATCCGGACGATGCCGTCGACCATCAGGGCTTGTTGACGCCGGTCTCGTCGATCGTGCGCCCGATCTCCGCGAGGTGCTGCCAGTGCTTGCCCGCGTCCTCCCACCAGCCGCGCACCCGTGCGACCGCGAGCTCGCCGCGCTGCGCGTACCAGCGGTTCACGTCCGTGATCTCGAGCTCGCCGCGGCTCGACGGCTCGAGCCGCTCGATCACGTCGAACACGTCGGGCGGATAGCAGTAGAGCCCCACGACGGCGTCGTTCGTGGGCGGGGCGTCGTAGCGCAGGTCGACGACACCGGCCTTCTCGGCGAGGTCGACCACACGGCCCTCGTCGTCGTAGACGACGACACCGAAGTTCTCCGGATCTGGCACGTCCTTGACGAACACCTGGGCGCCCGCACCCTCGCTCCCCCACGCCGCGATCTCCTCGGCATGCGAGAACTCGAAGATGTTGTCGCCGAGCACGACGACGAGCGGCTCGCCGGCGGCGAAATCGCGGGCCATCCCCACCACCTGCGCGATCCCGCCCGGTCGTGTCTGCACCTTGTAGGTGAGATCGAGCTCCAGCAGCCGCTCTTCGCTGCCGCGCACGGACAGGTGGCCGTCCCCCAGCAGATCGATCATCTGGCCTGCGTGCCCCTTGCCGGTGACGACGAGCACCTCGCGCACCCCGGCGAGCTGCAGCAGCTGCAGCGGGTAGTAGACCATCGGCCAGTGGCCCACCGGCAACAGGTGCTTGTTGGTGACCCGCGTGAGCTCTCCGAGGCGCGTCGCCTCACCGCCCGCGCAGACCAGTCCCTTCATGGCCCGGATCGTAGTGCGTCGGGACCGGGCGCGTCCCGTACCCGCCGGCGAGGCACGCTTCGCCCGCTACACGGCGTGGCTCGCGTCCGGGGCCGGATCTGCGAGCGGCGAGCGCTCGAGCAGCCAGAAGGCCAGCTCGACGGACGGCCCGATCCCGAAGGCGAACGCCAGCGTGCCGATGCCGACCGTGCCACCGAGCGCGAACCCCGCCACCGTGACGGCCACCTCGAGCCCCGCTCGCACCACCCCGAGGCGGATCCCCGTCCGCCGTGTCAGCACGAGCATCAGCGAGTCGCGGGGGCCGGCGCCCAGGCCGGCGCCGATGTAGAAGCCGGAGCCGACGCCGATCACGAGGATGCCCGCCACCATGAGCGCGATCCGCACTCCCAGGGCCTGGTCCGAGAGCCCCGCCACCGCCCCGACCTCCAGCAGGCCGTCCACGAAGAGGCCGATCAGGACCGCGTTCGACACGGTGCCCGGACCGATCCTGGCGCCGAGGGCCCAGGCGACCACGAGCACGACGAGGGCAATCGCGACGTTCGCCATGCCGAACGACAGCGGCGTCCGTTCGGCCACGCCCTGGTTGAGGACGTCCCACGGCGAGAGGCCGAGCTCGGACTCGAGCAGCAGCACGATCCCGAGCGCGAACAGGAACAGGCCCGTCACCAGCGAGCCGGCGCGGGTGACCGTATTGCCGCGCACGAGCGGTGGAGCGAGCACTCGCGCAGCGTATGGGTTTGGCCCTGCGGGAGGTCGAGGAGCTCCGCGCTAGCGTGCGGTGGTGCCCAGGGCCTGCCTGTGCTCCTCGAGCGGGGAAGGGCGCACGCGGAGCACTTTCGCCACCCCCTCCGGCAGCCACCAGTTGTAGTGGCCGAACAGCTTCATGGCGGAAGGGACGAGCAGCGAGCGGACGAGTGTGACGTCGATCAGGATGGCGGCGGCGAGACCGAAGCCGAACTGCTGCAGGCCGACGATCGAGCCGGCCACGAAGCCCATGAAGGCGGCGAACATGATCAGGCCCGCCGCCGTGACGAGCCGGCCCGTCTTCTC
>DAIOGR010000083.1:0-8003 GCA_036745155.1 Gaiella sp. | reverse complement strand
GCCAGCGGAGCGGCGAGCATCTCGCGTAGGGCGGCGCGGGAGCGCTCGAGGTCTTCGGGCAGCTTGATCGGGAAGAAGCGCCCGCGCGGGCCGTGCCGTGGCACGACCAGAAACGTCGTCGGCACGAACGACGACAGCTCGTGGTAGAGGTGCTCGAGCTGCACCGCCCGCTCGCCGTCGACGTCCTTCTCGACGTACAGCCAGGTGAGCTCGACCGGCTGCTCGAGCGCCTCGGCGTCGACGACAGCGGTGTTCGTGTTGAAGACCGGGATCGTGTCGTGGTCGAAGCCCGCCGGGAAACGAGGCCCTTCGAGCAGCAACATGCGGCCGTCGACCCTGGCCGGAGCGCCGCCCGTGTCGCCGTCCTTGCGCGCCACCTCGACGGTGAGCGGCCTGCCTGAGAGCACGTGCGCGCCGATTACCACGGGATCAACCCGGGCGCCGAGGTTGTCGACGTTCGAGACGACGAGATGCCGGACGCCCAGCTCTCGCAGCCGTGCGAGCGTCCCGGAGGTCCGAATCGCCTCGAGCAGGTCGCCGTGGCCAGGCCCGTAGAGCGACACGGCCCCCGCGGCGTCGCGGAAGAGCGACCCGTCCGGGCGCAGGCGCGGCGCCACGAACTGGCTGAACACGTGCGGCTGCGGCAAGCCCGTCCACCCGGCGACGGCGGCGCGCGTCTGCTCGTCGGTCGCGAAGCTGGTCATCAGCGCCGTCGGCACCTCAACCCCGAGCGCCGCTGCGAGACGGGCTGTCTCCGCGAGCTTCACCTGGAGGAAACTGCGACCGTCGATCGCCTCGACCAGTCCCTTGACGAGCCCGCCGAAGCGCGTCGCCATGCCGCCCGCAAGCACGACCGCCGCCACGGCGCCCTCGCGCAGCGCCGCCTCCCCGGCCTTTCGCGCCTCCTCGAACCCTGGCTCGCCGGGATCGGGCAGCCGGGCCAGATCGTCGTCCCGCGGCGCCTCCACCACGCCTGGCACGACGTTGCTCGCGGGCGTCAGCTCACCGGACCTGACGCGGGCGCGCACGGCGTCGAAGCGCACGTCGTCGAAGCCGTAGCGCTCGAGCAGCTCGCGCGCGCCGGGATCGACCTCGTCGAGCGTCACGCTGCCCGGGCCGGAGTCGGCAGGGAGACGGCGAACGGCGCCCGGTGGACCCCGACCTCCGTCACGATCGCAGCGATCAGGGCGGCCGGGGTCACGTCGAAAGCCGGGTTGCGGGCCGGAAACCGGGCCGTGATCTCGGCTCCGTCCCGCTCCTCGATCGGGATGTCGGCCCCGGAGGCGGCTGCAGGGTCGAGCGTGGACGTAGGTGCGACGACCACGAAGGGGATGCGGTGGTGGTGTGCGAGCACGGCAAGGCCGTAGGTGCCGATCTTGTTCGCGGTGTCTCCGTTCGCCGCGATCCTGTCGGCGCCCGTGATGACGACGTCGACGTCGCCCGCGGCCATGAGGAAGGCGGCGGCGCCGTCCACGACGACCGCCTGCGGGATGCCGAGCGCCTCCAGCTCGAAGGCGGTCAGTCGCGCACCCTGCAGCAGGGGCCGCGTCTCGTCCACCCAGACCCGCTCCACGAGCCCGCGCTCCCAGGCGGCACGAATGGCGCCCACGGCCGATCCGTAGCCACCCGTGGCGAGGCCGCCCGCGTTGCAGTGGGTGAGCACGCTCGAGCCGGGCGGGACGAGGTCGGCCGCATGCCGGGCCATCCGGCGGCAGCGCTCCACCTCGGCCGCGTGCAGGTCGCCGGCGCGTTGCGGCGTCGGGTCGTGTCGCATCTCGTCGAGCGCCCAGCGCAGGTTCACGGCCGTGGGACGCGCCGCAGCGAGGGTCGCGTACGCAACGTCGAGGTCCTCGCCCTGCACGGCGGCGAGCGCGAGCCCATATGCAGCAGCGATCCCGATCGCGGGTGCTCCCCGTACGGCCAGTGTCGCGATCGCGTCCGCCACCTCGGCGGCGGTGCGGCAGCGTCGCTCCACCGTCTCGCCGGGCAGCAGGCGCTGGTCGAGGATGACGACTGCGTCGTCCTCGAGCCGGACGATCTGCTCGGGCAGGAGAGCTGTCGCGCGCCCCTCCCGCCCGGGCCGGTCGTCGTCGCACGGGCGAGGCCCGGCCTCGCCCCCCGCTGTTACGTGCCCTCGTCCCACGAGGCCAGGTACTTCGCCTGCTCCTCGCTGAGCTGGTCGATCTCGACGCCCATGGTGGCGAGCTTGAGCCGGGCGATCTCGTCGTCGATCTCCTTCGGCACCACGTAGACGCGGCGCTCGAGCGTCGCAGCATGCTCGACGACGAACTCGGCCGACAGCGCCTGGTTGGCGAAGGACATGTCCATCACCTGGGCCGGGTGGCCCTCGGCAGCGGAGAGGTTGACGAGGCGGCCGTCGGCGAGCAGGTACACGCGCCGGCCGTCGGCCATCGTGAACTCCTCGACAAACTCGCGGGCCTTGCGGGTCTCGACCGCCAGCGCGCGGAGCGCGGGGATCTCGATCTCGACGTTGAAATGCCCGGTGTTCGCCAGGATGGCGCCGTCCTTGAGCAGGCCGATGTGATGCTTTGCGATCACGGACTTGTCGCCCGTCGCCGTCACGAAGACGTCGCCGACCTTGGCGGCCTCTTCCATCGTCATCACCTGGAAGCCGTCCATGACAGCCTCGATCGCCGGCATCGGGTCGACCTCCGTCACGATCACGTGTGCGCCCATCCCCTTCGCGCGCATCGCGACGCCGCGGCCGCACCAGCCGTACCCGGCGATGACGAAGACCCGTCCCGCGATGAGGATGTTGGTGGCGCGGATGATGCCGTCGAGCGTCGACTGGCCTGTGCCGTAGCGGTTGTCGAACAGGTGCTTCGTGCGCGCCTCGTTGACCGCCACGACCGGGAAGCCGAGCTTGCCGTCCCGCTCGAGCGCGCGTAGGCGGATCACGCCTGTCGTCGTCTCCTCGGTGCCGGCGATCACGTCGCCGAGCTGCTCGCGGCGGGCCGAATGGAGGATGCCGATCACGTCGGCGCCGTCGTCCATCGTGATGTGCGGCCGATGGTCGATCGCCGCCTCGAGGTGCTGGTAGTACGTGTCGTTGTCCTCGCCCTTGATCGCGAACGTCGCTATGTCGTACTCGCCGACGAGCGCGGCGGCGACGTCGTCCTGCGTCGAGAGCGGGTTGGACGCGCACAGCACGACGTCGGCGCCGCCTGCCTTGAGGGTGCGCATCAGGTTGGCGGTCTCGGTCGTGACGTGGAGGCACGCGGACACGCGGTAGCCCTCCAGTGGTCGCTCGCGCTCGAAGCGCTCCCGGATCGCGGCGACGACCGGCATCTGCCGGTCCGCCCACTCGATCCTGCGCACTCCGTCGGCCGCGAGCGCCAGGTCCTTTACATCGTTGCGGCGGGTAGTGGCCATTTCAGGGTTCTCGCTTTCGGATGGTGAACGATCCGAGTCTACCGGCCCGCCGGCACCACCCCGGGCCGTGTGCCCGCCCGTTGTCAGGCCGCAGCGACGGCCGCGCGGCGCAGCATCGCCGGCACCTGGTCGGCCGGGGCGGGCCGGGCGAACAGGTACCCCTGCCCCAGCACGCATCCCGTCGCGAGGAGGCGGCGCCGCTGCTCATCCGTCTCGATCCCCTCTGCGAGCGTGCTGAGGTCGAGGGCGGTGCCGAGGTGCACGATGCCCTCGACGAGACGGGCGTTGCGAGCGTTGAACACCATGTCGTCGACGAACTCCTTCGCGATCTTCAGCCCGTCGACGGGGAACCGCTGCAGGTAGCCGAGAGACGAGAACCCCGTGCCGAAGTCGTCGATCGCGATCCGCATGCCGAGGGCGCGGAGGTCGGCGAGCCTGGCGGAGACGTTCTCGACGTCTTCCATCATGGTGCTCTCCGTGATCTCGAGCACGAGGCTCTCGGCAGCCAAGCCGCTCTCGAGCAGGATGGCGTGGATCTCCTCCTTGAGCCCCGGCTCGAGGATCTGCTTCGCCGAGAGATTCACGTTCGCCGACAGGCGCTCGCAGCCCGGGACGGAGCGCTGCCACTCACGCACCTGCCGGCACGCACGGGCGAGCACCCAGTGGCCGATCTCGCCGATCAGCCCGGTCTCCTCGGCGAGCGGCACGAACTCGCTCGGCGAGATCGGCCCGCGCACGGGGTGCGTCCAGCGGAGGAGAGCCTCCAATCCTTCCGTCACGCCTGTCTCGAGGTCGACGATCGGCTGATACTGGAGGTCGAGCTCGTCGGCGCGGAAGGCACGGTCGAGGTCTGCCTTCAGCTGAAGCCGAGCGAGGGCGGCCTCGTGCATGTGCGGGTCGTAGAGCTCGTAGCGACCGCCGCCGGTTCGCTTGGCCTGGTACATGGCGACATCCGCGTTGCGGAGCAGCTCGACCGGCGTTTGCCCGGTCGTGCCGAACGTGATGCCGATGCTCGCCCGTGGATGAATCTGGGCGCCGGCAATCGTGAGCGGAGCCGCGATCGCGGCGAGCACCCGCTCGGCGAATGCGGCCGCTCCTTCGACCCCGTTCGTCTCCTCGAGCACGATCGCGAACTCGTCGCCACCGAGCCGGGCCGCCGTGTCGCTGTCCCTCGTGCACTGTCGCACCCGGGCCGCCAGCTCCACGAGCATCTCGTCGCCCGCCTCGTGGCCGAGGCCGTCGTTGATCGTCTTGAAGTCGTCCACATCGACGAACAGGACCGCCACATCGGAATGCGTTCGACCCGCGCGCTCCAGCGCGTGCCCGACCCGGTCGGTCAGCAGCGCGCGGTTCGCCAGGCCTGTCAGGGCGTCGTGGAAGGCCTGCCGCGTGAGTTGATCCTCGAGGGCCCGCCGCTCCGACACGTCCCGCGCCGTCAGCACGAGGCCTCCCACGGCAGGGTCGTCGAGCAGATCGCTCAGCGCCCCTTCAAAGGTGCGCCAGACACCGTCGGCGCGGCACAACCGGAACTCCAGCGTGTCGCCGGCCTCCCGCGACGTCTCGTCCCGCAGGCGCGAGGCAATGCTCTCGCGCTCCTCCGGGTGAAAGCGCTCGTCGAGACGTGCTCCCACGAGGTCGGCTGGCTCGTGCCCGAGCAGGGCGTGCACGGACGGGGTCACGTACCTGACGGTCAGATCCGGCTCGAGCACGACGATCAGGTCGTTCGAGTTCTGCACGAGAGAGCGGAAACGTGCCTCGCTGCGCCGCTCTGCCAGGTCGTCGGCGATCTCGAGGCCTTCGAGTGCCAGGGCGATCTTCCCGGCGAGCATCTCGAGGCTCTGCTGGAGGTGCCACGCCAGCGGGCGGCTGCCCGTCACGCGCACCACGCCCTGCAACCGCTCCCGCACCACAATCGGAGCGACGATCGTCCTCGCCGAGCCCATGCGGGCGAGCGACCCCGAGGTCCTGATCTCACCGCGGAGTGTCGCTGCGATCTCGCCGGCCCCGACGACGGCAGCCTCACGCACCTCGAGCTTCGGCCGGGGGCTGAGGTCGACGTCCACGTACGCCTTCTCCGCGCCGCCTGCCAGATCGGTTGCCGTCTGAGCGCCGACGCCGCGGATCTCGTCGCGGGTCTTCGCGACTGCCAGGCCTGCCGCACCGGACTGCAGCGCGATCTCGCGCTGGGCGACGCGTTCGTATCCTGCGGCGAGGCCGACGAGGCGCGCCGCGAGCAGGCCGGCGAGCAGCGCGCTCGCGAGGAGCGGCACCCCGCGAACCCTGTCTGCGGCCACGAGCGTCTCGGAGCCGACCAACACGAGCACGGCGAGCACGGCCGGCGCGAGCAAGGCGAGGCGCCTACGGGTCGGCCACGGCTCGGCCGCATCGCCCGGCTGGGTGAGCCACCACATGTCGGGGTGCAGTGCCGCCCCACCCCAGAGCAACAAGGCCCCGACGGCCAGAGGGAAGGCGAGGGCAGCCGCCCACGGCCGGTCGTAGACGACCGCGAGCGGAACGGCGCAGGCGGCAAGCGCCTGCGTCACCGCAGCACCACCGACGATCCACCTCTCCGCCCCGCGAACCGCTGTCAGCAGCAGCCGCGCCGCGATCCCGAGCACCGCCGTGCCGGCTGTGACGCCGGCCAGCAGGCCGATCCGGGCTGCCAGTCCGAGCGACGGGTCGTGCACGGCAGGCCGGACGAGCAGCATCCACGCCACGCTGAACGCGCCGAGTGCGACGATGCCCGCATCGGCGATCGTCGCCCAGTCGCGGGCGACAGTGCTGCGGCGGACGAACACGGCGAGGGCGACCGCCACGGCCACAGAGCCGCCGAGTGGGAGCACGCCGGCGACGGACGGGAAGCCCGCTTGCTGCGGGAGCTCGGAAGTGAAGACGGTCGCGGCCGCCCCGGCAGCGACGAACACGCCCGACGCTGCGATCAGGTGCCAGGCCAGCCGCTCGGGAGGACGATTGAGGTGCAACCCCACGAGGACCGCAGCAGTGGCGGCAGCGGCGACGGCCAACGACCAGGCACCGACCGAGACTGCGTCCCCACGCAGGAGTACGAACGGCACCACCGACAGCACGCCGGCGGCGAGATAGGCGTGCAACCACCTCATCGGCCTCGTATCGGCCGCAATCACGTGCAGGTTGAGCGCCGCTCGGGCGCTCACCGTCCTCCCTACACGTCACGCTCCGGGCGGCCGTAACGGTCGTCCAGGCGCACGACATCGTCCAGGTGCGGCGTCGACACCTCGAGGATCAGGGTGTCCTCGATCGCCGTGACCCGGTGGACGGTGCCCGGCCGGTAGCGGAACGCATCGCCCGGCCCGATCTCCACCGTGGCGAGCTCGCCCCCCACGCCGCCGAGCTCGAGCGACGCTCGCCCCTCCTGGACGAGCCACGACTCGTCCTTGATCTCGTGGTACTGGAGGCTGAGCGCCTGACCCGCGCGGACGAACAGGAGCTTGCCGACGTACTGCTCGGCTTCGGCCCAGACGAGCTCGTACCCCCAGGGCTTGTCCACGCGGCGCGGCGTGAAGACGTAGGGATCACTCACGCGAGCCACTCCGGGTGCGTGGTCACGTGCTCGTCTGCCCGCCGCAGCTCCTTCGGCGTGTTCACGGTCAGCCACAGGCCGGTGTGCCGGAACGCGTGCAGAGCGCCCTCGGCGGCCAGCTCGGGAAAGATCGTCGTCTCGTGATCGCCTCGCTCGGGAAACCGCGCGAGCGCCGCTTCCGACAGCGCGTAGATGCCGCAGTTCACCCAGTACGGAATGCGGGCTACCTCGTGGAAGCCGATCACGCGGTCGTCATCGGTGAGATCGACCTGGCCGAACTGCGACGGTGGCTGGGCAACCGTCACGGTCGCCAGCGCTCCGCTGGAGCGGTGACGCTCGAGCAGTGCCCGGAAGTCGACGTCGACGAGCTCGTCCCCGTTCATCGCGAGCACGTCGCCGTCTTCGCGGCGGGACCCTGCCGCAAACCGGATCGCCCCCCCACGCCCCAGTCGCTCGGGCTCGCCGGCAGTGACGATCTCGACGCCGAGCCCCTGGAGATCTGCCTCGAACTCCCCCTCCTGGCCGGCGACGCAGCTGATGATCACACGGTCGACTCCGGCGCGTCGCAACCTGTCGATCTGCCACGCGAGGAGCGGCCTGCCGCCGACCGCGACGAGGGACTTCGGGCGCCCTCCCGCCGCGTCGCCCAGACGCTCGGCCTTGCCGCCGGCGAGCACGATCGCCTCCATCAGCCCTCCGACACCGAGGCTGCCCGGCCGATGCCTTCGACGGTAAAGCCAGCCGCGCGCAACGCCGCGGGGTCGAGCATGTTCCGCCCGTCGATCAGGAGCGCGTTGCGCATCGTCGCCGCGACAGCCTTCCAGTCGACGTCGGCCAGCTCCGGCCATTCGGTGACGAGGACGACGGCGTCCGCCCCCGCGGCAGCCGCCTCGGGGCTGGATGCGATCTCGACGCCGAACAGGTCCGCTCCCTCGACGACCGGGTCCCAGGCACGCACATCGGCGCCCTCGGCGACGAGCCGACCGGCGAGCACGAGGCTCGGCGCCTCGCGCATGTCGTCGGTGTTCGGCTTGAACGCGAGGCCGAGCAG
>DAIOGR010000082.1:0-8050 GCA_036745155.1 Gaiella sp. | reverse complement strand
GGCGTCGTCGTCGCGCTCGAGATCCACGGCGACATCATGGCCTCGAGCGACGTCACGATCCCGCTGCTCGAGAAGATCGGCCGTGACTCGATCAGGGTCAACTACGACACTGCCAACGTCGAGTTCTACTCGGGTGAGAAGGCGGTCGACGACCTGCCCAAGATCACCCCGTATCTCGCACACATCCACCTGAAGGACACGACGGGCGGCAAGGGCAACTGGGACTTCCCCGGCTGCGGCGACGGCACGGTCGACTTCGCCCGCGTGCTCGAGATCCTGCGCGAGGCCGGGTATGCAGGCCCGATCTCGGTGGAGGTCGAGTTCCAGGGCGAGCCGTGGCCGCCGCTCGCCGACGTGACAGCGGCGATGCGCCGCTCGCACGAGCATCTCACCGCACTCGGGCTCTCCTAGCGAGGCGCCCGATGTCGACGTCGATCTACATGCCGGAGATGACGAACCTCCAGGTGCGCGAGTACCTGGAGGCGGGTGGCCGGAGCGTGATCGTGCCGGTCGGCTCGACCGAGGACCACGGCGATCACGGGCCACTGTGGACCGACGTCTACATCCCACTCGAGGTCGCGAAACGCGCGGCGCCGGAGCTTCAGGCGCTCGTCGGACCACCGATCCCGTTCGGGATCGCACACGACCACCGGGGCGCACACGGCCTCGTCCACCTGCGGATGGACACGTTTCTCGATCTCGTGCGCGACGTCTGTCTCTCGCTGACGGATGTCGGCTTCACGAAGATCGTTCTTCTCAACGGGCACTACTGCAACTCTCACGCCCTCGAGTTCGCGGTCGCACGATTCCACGACGACCTGCCTGACGGTGCACGCGTGTACCCGTTCCCGTACTGGGCCGGGATGGCGCCGGGGGAGGCGGAGCAATTCCTCTCCGGCAGCGCCGGCATCCACGCCAACGTCGGCGAGACGTCGATCGTGCTCGCCATCGACGAGTCGCTGTGCGACATGGAGCGCGTCCGTGACTTCACGCCGTCCCTGCCCGAGTTGCGTACCAACGCGCTCGCGCTGCTCGACCCGTTGTTCCTCGCCACGCCCGGATCGTTCTGGGCGCTGCTCGAGGACGGTGGCGGTGTGTGGGGGCGACCGAGCGAGTCGACCGCCGAGAAGGGCGAGGAGTTCCTCGGCTGGGCCACGCGCGCCGTCGTCAACTTCGTGCGCGACATGGACGACGTACACGACCTCCTGGAGCCCCGCTACCTTCGCTCGCGGAGGCCTCGCGGTGCCTCACGCTGATCTCGACGGGCGGCGCGTCTTCTACGAGGAGCACGGCTCCGGCGACCCTGTGCTGCTCGTCAACGGGCTCGGCGCAGATCACACGGGGTGGGCGCTCCAGACCGAGTACCTGCAAGAAGGGTTCCGCGTCGTCGTCTTCGACAACCCTGGGGTCGGCCAGACGGAAGGCCCCGGCGGCCCATACACGACGGCACTCTTCGCCGACGTCGCCGTCTCGCTGCTCCGGCACCTCGAGATCGAGCGGGCCCACGTCGTCGGCGCCTCGATGGGCGGAATGATCGTGCAGCAGATCGCCGTCCGCCATCCGGAAACGGTTCGTTCGCTCGCGATTCACTGCCCGTGGTGGGTAGCAGACCCGTACACGAGGGCGCTGATTCGCAGCTGGCAGTCGATCGCCCGCGCAGCCGGGATGCCCGACCTCCTCCGCCAGATCTGGTTGTGGGTCTTCACGCCGCGCTTCTATGCGGAGCAGCCGGAGACGTTCGTCGAGCTCGAGCGCCAGGTCGCCGAGAACCCCCACGCGCAGACGGTGGAAGCCTTCTGCGACCAGGCGGAAGCGTGCGCGACGCACACGGCGCTCGAGGAGGTGGCGGAGATCGATATCCCGACACTGATCACCGTCGGCGACACGGACATGCTGACGCCGCCTGCGCACGCGCGCGCTCTGCACGAGCGCGTGCGAGGCTCCGTACTGCACATCTGGCCGGAGATGGGCCATGCGCCGTTCTGGGAGATTCCCGACCTGTTCAATCGGCTCAACCGCGAGTTTCTCGAGGCCCACTGATGATCACGGTCGCGATCCTCGGCGGGGGTTTCATGGGCGCGGCCCACGCGGCGAACTACAAGGCGCTCGGCGAGCGGGTGCGCGTGAAGACGGTCGCGTCTCGCACGGCCGATCGGGCCACACGGGTGGCCGAGGTCGTGGGCGCCGACGTGACCGGCGACCTCGACGCTGCGATCCGCGACCCCGAGGTCGACGCCGTCGACATCTGCCTGCCGACCCCGTTGCACCGCGCGTACGCGGAGCAGGCGCTCGCCGCGGGCAAGAGCGTCTTCCTGGAGAAGCCGATTGCGCTCACGATCGAGGACGCCGACGCGATCGTCGCCGCGGCTTCGCGGAGCAACGCGGTCTTCATGGTGGGCATGGTGCTCCGCTTCTGGCCCGAGTACGCCGAACTGCAGCGACGCGTCGCGGCGGGGCAGCTCGGTCGCCCGCGGGCCGTCTCCACCTTCCGGCTCTCGCCGCCTGCGGACTGGAACGACTGGATGGCCGATCGCTCGCAGTCCGGCGGAACCGCCGTCGACCTCTTGATCCACGACCTCGACCAGATGAACTGGCTGCTCGGCACGCCCCGCACCGTCTACGCAAGCGAGCCGGCGCCGGGCCATGTGCTCGCAGTGGTCGAGTACGACGGCGCCGGCGGCGTCGCGGAGGGCAGCATGTCGATGCCACGCTCGTATCCCTTCTCGAGCTCGATCCGCGTCCTGTGCGAGAGCGCCGTTGCCGAGTACGGCTTCTCGGCGGCTGCGGTCGAGGGTGAGGGAAACATCGGTGCGTCCTCCTCCGCGAGGGGTCTGCGCATCTTCCCGGCCGCCGGCGAGCCGGAGATCGTGCCCGTGGAGAGCGCCGACCCGTGGGGCCCCGAGCTCGAGGAGTTCGTGTCCTGCGTCGAGCAGGGACGCCAGCCCGCGCAGGGCACCGGCGAGCAGGCACGCCTCGCGCTTCGCGTCTCGCTGGCCGCTGCGCGCTCGCTGGAGAGCGGCCAGTCGGAAGCGATCTGATGGCCGACGTTCTCGACCGGGTGCTCTCGTGCATCGACGCACGCCGGCGGGATGCCGTCGAGCTCCTCCAGGAGCTCGTGAGGGTGAACAGCGTCAACCCGGAGTTCGCCGGCGTCCGCCGCGAAGACGTGATCGGAGGCGAGACGCGTGCGAACGAGATCCTGCGAGAGCGGTACGAGCAGGCGGGGCTCGAGACCCATTGGGTGGCGCCCGACCCCGAGCGGCGGAACCTCGTCGGCGTGCGGAAAGGACGCGCCGTCGGGGGTCGCTCGCTTGCGCTCAACGGCCACGTGGACACCGTCCCGCCTGTCGATCCCGACAGCTGGGTCAACGGCAGCCCGTGGAACCCCGAGATCCGAGATGACCGTCTTTATGGGATCGGCTCGACGGACATGAAGGGCTCGGACACTGCGATGTGGCTGGTCGCCCAGGCGCTCGCCGACGCGGGCGTCGAGCTCGAGGGAGACCTGCTGCTGCACTCCGTCGTCGGCGAGGAGACGATGCAGCACGAGCTCGGGACGTCCGCCGTGCTCGAGGCGGGGTTCACCACCGACGCCGCCATCGTCACCGAGCCGACCTCGATCCCGCACCCGTTGACCGTCTCCCCGATCGCCGCGGGCAACTGGTACTTCCGCATCCACATCGAAGGTCGCGCCACCCATTGCGGCAACCGGGCGCTGGCGATCCGCCCGGGGGGAGAGGGCGACGCGATCGGCGTCAACGCGCTCGAGAAGGCCGTCAGGATCGTCGTCGCGCTGCAAGACCTCGAGCAGCAATGGGGCCTGACGAAGAGCCATCCGTACTTCATGCCCGGCTTCTTCTCGCTGCTCCCGGGCGTGCTCCATGCCGACCCCGGGCTCGACATCCCCTTCTACTTCCCGCACCGAGCCCAGATCGCGTACTCGTTGTGGTACCCGCCAGACGAGACGGCAGACGCGGTCCGGGCAGAGATCGAGGAGCACGTGCTGACCGTCTCTCACCTCGACTCGTGGCTGCGCGACCATCCGCCGCGTTTCGAGTGGATCAACAACTGGCCGGCGGCGTCGACCCCGTGGGAGCATCCTGTCGTGCAGACGATGGCCCGGTCGCACGAGCGCGTCACTGGGACGGTGATCCCGCCGCCGAGCCCCGCGCATCCGGTCGGCTTCGGCGCCGCGTCCGACGCGTCGTTCTACGAGGCTGCCGGCATCCCGTGCGTCGTGTTCGGGCCGGGTGACGTGCGCATCGCGCACTGCAAGGACGAGAGCGTGATGATTCCCGAGGTGGTCGCCGCGGCGAAATCGCTGGCCATGGCCGTGACGGAGTGGTGCGGTGTCGCGGCGTAAGCCATGGGCGGCGATCGTGGAGGCGCTCGAGGCCGAGGGCGTCGAGTATGTCTTCGGGCTCCCCGGCAACCCGACGCTTCTGTACAACGACCTCTACGAGAGCTCGGTGCTCCCCGTGCTGGTGCGGATGGAGACGTCAGCCGTGTTCATGGCAATGGCCTACGCCCGCGTGTCGGGGCGTGTGGGTGTCGTGCACGCGAGCCCAGGGCCCGGAATGGCGAACCTCGTGCCGGGACTGCTCGAGGCGCAGTACGCCTGCTCGCCCCTTGTCTGCGTCGTCTCCGCCGCGGGCCGCGACCACGAGGGCGCGGGTGGGTTCCAGGACGCTCCGTCGCTCGCGATGGTCCGGCCGGTCACGAAGTGGGCGGTGCGAATCGATCTCCCGGAGCGGACCGCGTGGACGATGCAGCGCGCGTTCGCGGTGGCGCAGAACGGCAAGCCGGGCCCCGTCTTCGTCGAGATCCCGGGCGACGTCGCTGCGGCTGAGGCGGAGATCCCGACGTACCGTCGCCCGCTCACCGGCCTGCGCAGCGCCGGCGACCCGTCAGCGGTCGAGCGGGCCTCGCGGCTGCTCGCCGCATCCGAGCGGCCGGTGATCTGGGCAGGCGGCGGTGTCGGGCTGTCGGGCGCCGAGGACGCACTCGTCGCGCTGGCAGAAACCATGGATGCACCGGTCGTGACCACGCCGTCCGGCCGTGGCTCGATCTCGGAGGCACATCGCCTCTCGTTCGGAACCGTCGGCCTCTACCGCACCCGGTCGAGCGCACGACCCGTCGACGAGTCCGACTGCGTCCTCTACGTCGGCACGCGGCTGGAAGAGTTCCAGACGGGCCTCGGCCGCTACCTCCCCGCGACCGCTCACGTGATCCAGGTCGACGTCGATGCGTTCGAGCTCGAGCGCAACATCGCGGCGGACGTCGCCGTGGTGGGTGATGCGAGACTCGTGCTCGAGCAGCTCGCAGCAGCCACGCCACCGGTGCGAGAGCGGCCGTGGACGGCGGAGCTGGGCGCCTTCAGGGCGGACTACGAGCGCGCAGTCGAGAGTGAGTGCTCCCCCACCGTGGCTGGACCGTTGAAGACGAAGCAGGTCGTGCACGCACTCAACCGTGCCTTCGCGGACGGCTTCGTGCTGGTCCACGAAAACGGCGGGCAGGATCTCTGGTCGTACTACTGCCCGTTCGTGAAGGTGACCGTGCACCGCGGCTGCGTGGCCCCCGCCGAGCAGACCGTGATGGGTCTCGGCGTCGCGGGCGCGATCGGCGCGAAGCTTGCTCGACCCGACGCCGACGTCGTCTGCGTCACGGGCGACGGAGCCTTCCAGATGTACATGAAGGAGATTCCCACGGCGCTGCAGCATGGGGCGCCGGTCCTCTGGGTCGTGCTGGACAATGCGAGCCTGCACTGGGTGAAGTGGATCGCGCGGGCGACCGGCGAGCGGTATCTCGCCGTCGACTTCGACGCGCAACCGGATCTGGCGGCCGTCGCCGCGGCGAGCGGAGCGCACGCGGAGCGAATCGGGTCGCCGGACGAGCTCGACGACGCGCTTGCGCGCGCTCGCGACGCGCTGCGAGAGGGTCGCCCGGCCGTGCTCGTGTGCGCGATCGACACCTGGGACTACCCCGAAGGATTTGTCGAGTTCCACCGCGACATGTGGGGGCTCGAGCTACCCGACGAAGGGAGCGCGACATGAGCTGGATTCAGACCGGATCGAGCATCTGCTTCAAGCCGTACTCGCTCGAGGAGGCGTTGCGCGGGCTGTCCGAGGCAGGGTTCGAGAACGTCGAGATCGGTGCCGTCAAGGGATTCCTCGAGCACCTCGACCCCGACCGGCTCGGGCCTGCGGAGATCGAGGAGACACGGACGCTCCTCGACCGGTTCGGCCTGCGCTGTGTCTCCTTGAGCGGGCACGCGCCGCTCCATCTCGACGAGGGGTTGCGGCGGCTCCGTCGCGTCCTCGCAGCCGGAAGGGCGCTCGACGTGCTCGTGCTCAACACGTTCACCGGGGACGCGGAGACACCCGACGAGGTCGGTCGCTTCAAGGCCAACGCACGAGTCCTCGCGGACGAGGCGCAGGCCGTTGGGATCCGGCTGTGCATCGAGACGGACTCGAATCTGCTGCCGACGGCGGAGATCGGCACGCAACTGCTCGACGAGATCGGTCACGAGTGGATTCAGATCAACTACGACCCGGGCAACGTCGTGTACTACATCGGCGCCAGGCCGGAAGACGACATCAAGCACGGCCTCGGCCGCTACGGGCACGTCCACCTGAAGGATCAGCGCGGCGGCAAGGGAGTGCTCGACTTTCCCGCGCTCGGAGAGGGCGAGATCGACCTGGCGTCGATCCTGCGCGACCTCGCCGGCTCGGGGTTCGCGGGTCCCGTCAGCATGGAGATCGAGTTCACCGAGTACGAATACCCGCCCTGGGAGGAGTGCGTCGAGGCTGCCCGCAGGGGCAAGGCGTACTGGGACGCGCTCGACGTGGCACGGTCAAGCGAGTCTCGCTGATCGGGGGCGGCCGGTGAACGCGTTCGACATCGGGTCGTACGTCCGGGGCCTGCCGCTCTACGACGTGCACGAGCACCACATGCCCGAGACGCTGCACGACCGCGAGGTGGGGTTGTTGAAGCTCCTGGAGCAGAGCTACGCCGGCTGGACGCAAGCACGTCCCTATCGCCTCTCCCCGGACGAACCGCCGTTCTCCCTCCCGCCTGAGCGCCCGTGCACATGGGAGGACGTGGCGCGCTACGTCGACGGTAGCGGCTCGAACGCGTTCGTCACCTCGCTCGTGTGGGCCCTGACGGAGCTCTACGGGCTGGGTGACGAGGGGATCACGGAGCACACCTGGGAGGAGCTCGACCACGAGATCCGGCGCCGCCACAAGAGCCCGGGTTGGGTGGACGATGTGATCGCGAGAGCAGGCATCGAACGCATCGTCACCGACCCGTTCTCGAACGTCCTCCTCGACGCACCGGCGAGTCTCGGGCCGCGCTATCGCTCGGTTGCTCGGATCAATTGCCTCGCCGTCGGCTGGCACGCCGATTCCCAGGATCACAACGGCAACTCCGCCCACGCGATCGCCGACGCGCTCGGTGCGCAGATCGACTCCTTCGACGACTACCTCTCGTTCCTCGAGCTGTTCGTCGACACCGCTCCGAGCCGCAGCCAGGTAGCGCTCAAGAACGCGCTCGCGTACGACCGTGACCTGTGCTTCGACGAGCCTGACGAGGGGCTCGCGCGGAGTGCCTTCGGGAACCGGTGTCCCTCGCCCGCCGAGCAGAAAGCGTTCGGCGACTTCGTCGTCGACCGCCTCTGCGCCCTTGCCGGCGACCGCGGCCTGCCGGTGCAGATGCACCTCGGCACCGCTCTCGTCCGCGGATCGCACCCGCTGCACGTCGCCGGTCTCGTCGAGCGCCATCCGCGCACGCGCTTCCTCCTGATGCACCTCGGCTATCCGTGGAGCCGCGATCTCCTCGGCATGGCGTTCGTCTACCGCAACATCTGGCTCGACCTGACCTGGGCGTTCCTGCTCAGCCCTTCCCACTTCAAGCTCGCGCTGCACGAGGCGATCGAGATCCTGCCGGACGAGTCCCGCCTCATGCTCGGCGGCGACGCCTGGCACATCGAGGAGAGCTACGGCGCTCTCGCTCTCGGTCGGCGGCTGATCGGCGAGGTGCTGCACGAGCG
>DAIOGR010000081.1:0-8093 GCA_036745155.1 Gaiella sp. | reverse complement strand
TCAGGGCGGCGTTCTCGACCGGATCCCAGGCGTAGTAGCCGCCCCAGCCGACCTCCACGTAGGCCCAGTGCGCGCCGAGCAGCTGGCCGATCCCGAGAGCGGTCCAGGCGAGCAGCGTCCAGCGCCGGGTCGCGACGATCCACCGCTCGTCGGTGCGGCCGGAGAGCAGCGCACCCATGGCGAACGCGAACGGGACGGCGAGCCCGACGTAGCCGAGGTAGAGGAACGGCGGGTGGCTCATCATGTAGGGGTTCTGCAGGCTCGGGTTGAGGCCGGCCCCGTCGAGTGGCGCCGCCTGCACGGCGAAGGGGCTGGCCACGGCGACGAGCAGCCAGCTGAAGCCGACGCAGATGCCTGCGAGCACCGGCACCACCCAGACGACGAGGTCTCGTGCCCGCCGCCGGTTGAGCCACACCGCGAGCGCCGAGTACCCGGTGAGGATCAGCAGCCAGAGGAGCAGAGACCCCTCCTGCCCACCCCAGAAGGCGGAGAGCTTGTAGACGCCGCCGAGCGACCGGTTCGAGTGGTCGGCCACATACGTCAGCGAGAAGTCATCGCGGACGAACGCGACGGCGAGCACGACGGAGGCCACGAGCGTGGACGCGAAGGCGCCGATCAGCGCGTTGCGGGCCGAGTGGGCGAGCCGCCGGCGACCGAGCGTCGCGGCCGCGGCCCCGGCGACGAGCGCGTAGACCGAGAGGCCGAGCGTGATGACGAGGGCCGCGCGGCCGAGCTCGGGCATCTACGCGGGAGGCTTGACGGCCGTGTACTTGGACGGGCACTTCGTCACCATCGAGCCAGGGCTCGCGACGAAGGTGCCGTTCTTCAGCTCGCCGTCGACGACGATGTGCCGGCCGATCTTGAACAGGTCGGGGACCGACCCCTTGTAGAGGACGGCCACGGTCTCGGGGCTGTCTCCCTTGATGTCTCGCAGCTTGAAGCGCAGCCCGCCTGCGTATGCGTCACCCGTGACGGGGCCGACGACGAGGCCGGCTACCGACACCGTCCCGGTCTGCGAGCGCACCTCGCTCGGCTTGACCGACGGGGTGCCGCCGCCGGCGATCGAGGTGTAGAGGAGGAAGACGGCGAGCACCGCCGCGATCGAGAGCGCGATGACGAGACGGGCCGGTGAGCGCTTCCGTGCCACAGCCAGAGTCTAGCCGCCCCAGCGAGAGGCAGGCGGCGCCGAGCGAGCTTGTTACGCCGCGTCGCGCTCGGCGACCCGGTCGCGGCGCGCAGGGATCTCGTAGCCGTGGTCGTGACAGAGCGACCCGGGTGCATCTTCGGTGAACGCGTCGCAGTACCCCTTGCCGTAGGCGGCGCGCATGAAGGCGGCGACGACGTCGAGGCTCCACTCGGTCACGTCGGCGGCCTCCCGCCACAGGTCGGTGAGGCGCAGGTCGATGTCGAGCTCGAGCAGATCGATTCGGGTGGGGCGCTGCATCACTCCGCAGGCTACGGAGTGCGTCGGACGGCATAGAGTGCCCGCAAATGGCTGCTATTCGTGTTGGGCCGGCACGGGTTCCGTCGCGCGAGAGCCCGGAGTCGGCTGTGGCGGTGCTGCTCGAGGGCGCCTACGCGGCCTGTGAGATCGACTTCGAGGGCGGCTTCTGGATGGATTACCCCTGGGCCGAGCGCCTGGGTGAGGTGGCGCGCGAGAGCGACATCGCCCTGTCCGTGCACGCGCCGCTGTTCGGCTTCATGGGACACCTCGAGGCGAGCGGGAAGAAGTTCGCCTCGGCAGTGGGCGCCCTCGATCGCAGCGCCGGCATCGCTGCCGCGTGCGGGGCCGAGCTGGTGGTCTTCCACCCCGGCTTCCTGCTGGGCCGCTCCCGCGAGGACGCGATCGCGTCGGTGGTGGAGCAGCTCGGGGCTCTCAGGGAGCGCCTCGAAGGGAAGGGGCGCGCGGTGCCGTTCGGCGTCGAGGTGATGGGACGCGTGCGGGACCTCGGCTCGCTCGACGACGTCGTCGAGATCTCGCGTCGCACCGGCTGGGTCCGGCCCGTGCTCGACTTCGCCCACCTGCACGCGACGAGCGACGGCGCGTACCTCCAGGCCGGCCTGTTCGCGGAGGCGCTCGAGGCGGTCGACGAGGTGCTGGAGCCTGCCGTGCCGTTCCACATCCACTTCTCCGACATCGCGTATGCGAACCGCAACGAGAAGCACCACCTCCCCTACGGCGAGGGCACCCTGCGGGCCGAGCCGCTGCGTGAGGCGCTCGACCGGTTCGAGCGACCGGCGACGGTGATCTCGGAGTCGCCCGACGAGGCGTCGAGCCAGGCGATCAGGGCGATCCTGACCGGCGGGTAGGGGCCGGGCAGGCGGACCCGGCACTACACGCGTGCCGCGTGCACCGCCGTGAGCGAGGCGAGCTCGGCCTCCACCACGGCAGCTTCGCCGTCGCGCCCGCGGGAGCGGAGAAAGCCGGCGAGCGCGGCGAGAGGGTCGATCTCGTAGCGCCGGAAGCCCGTGGGGCGCAGGATCCCGACCGCCTCGCGCAGAAGCTGCTCTGCCTCCTCGTCGCGTCCCTGCGCGGCGCGCACGACGCCGAGCGCAAGCCGGGTCGTCGCATCCGAGGAGACGTCGCGCGCCCCGACGGTCTCCCGCGCCTCGAGTGCGAACCGCTCCGCCTCCTCCATGCGCCCCTGCTCGAGCACGACCTGCGCGAGCATGCGCTGGCTCTCGACAAGGGTGCCCCGGTCCTGCAGGGGCTTGAGGATGCGGATCGCCTCACGGAACAGGTCTTCGGCGCGCCGCAGGTCACCTTTCCTCCAGACGACCCGGCCGAGCCCGTTCAGGGTGCGCGCGTGGCTGAGGCTGATACCGCTCTCGGCAAAGAGCGCGCGGGCCTCCTCGAGCAGCGCTTCCGCCTCGTCGAGGCGCCCGTGGACGGCGGCGAGGTTCCCTGCCATGCGAAGCGTCCAGGCACGGCTCCTCTGACTGCCGCTCTCGCTTGCGAGCTCGACTGCTCGCTCGAGGGACTCTCGCGCGAGCTCCGGCTCCAGGCGAACATCGTGGATGTCGGCCATCTCGAGGAGCACCCCAGCCTGCAGGTCGGGCCGGCCGATGCGCTCGGCGATCTCGAGCTTCTGGTCCGCGAGCTTCTCGACCTCGGCGAGGTCGCCCTCCCACCAGCGGGTGATCGCAACGGTCTCGAGGGCGTCGAACCGGCCCACGTCGTCGCTCGCGTCGATCACGCGGAGCGCCTCGTTCGCGAGCTCGCGCGCCCGAACGTGGTCGGTGTCGCGGTAGAGCGTCACCTGGGCGAGCGCCGTCAGGGCGCGCCCCTCGATCCGGTTGTCGCCGGCCTCGCGGGCGAGCCCGCACACGGCTTCCATCTCGGACGAGACCGCCGGGATGTCGGTCATCCGCCAGGCCGCGCGGGCCGCCTGGTAGCGCCGCTCCAGCGTCGGCTCGAGGTCCACCGCCCGCAGCAGCAGGCGGCGGGCGGAGCGGTTCGCCTCGCGCGCGAGAGCCCGCCGCCCCGCGCGCTCGAGCGCCACAGCGGCGTCGGAGGCGAGCTCCGGCGGGACGCGCCCCTCCAGCTCGCGGGCGATCTGCGCTGCCTCGTCGAGGTGGTATGCGCGGATCTCGACGAGCTCGTCTCCCGCTGCGCGCCCGGCAAGCCAGTCGGCGAGGCGGCGGTGAAACGCCCCGCGGGACGACTTCGGCAGGCTGGCGTACGCGACGTCGCGGATCAGGCCGTGCTTGAACCGGTAGGCGTCCTCGCCACGGATCGCCGATCGCTCCTCGCGCACGAGGAACTCCCGCCGGGTCAGCTCGTCCAGGTCCCCGCTGATCTCCCGTCCCTCCAGGAGTGCTGCGACCGCGCCGCCGGGGAAGGTGCGGCCCGCCACCGCCGCCCGTTGCAGCAGCTCCTTCACCCCCGGCGACAGCCGGTCGATGCGCGCCGCGATCATGGCTTGCACGGTGTGCGGGATCCCGGGCTCGTCAGCCCCGGCTGACTCGAGCAGCATCCGCACCGTCTCCTCGAGGAAGAGGGGGTTCCCCTCGGTCGTGTCGAGCACGGCCTCGCGCTGCCCCATGCTGAGCGGCTCCGAGGCACCGCGGCTGAGGGCGTCGACGAGCGCCTCGCTGTCGTCGCGCGGGAGCGCCTGCAGCTCGAGCGAGCTCGCCCGCACGTTGCCCCCTCCCCACGCTGCGCGCCGGTCGAGCAGGTCGTTGCGCGCGAGGCAGAGGATCAGGATCGGCACGTCGCGCACGCTCCTGGCCAGGTGCTCGACGAGGTCGAGCATCTCCTCCTCCGCCCAGTGCAGGTCCTCGAACACGAGCAGGAGCGGTTGCACGGACGCGAGCTCGGTCGCCCACGTGCGGGCCGCCCAGGCGATCTCGGTGGCGGCGCGTTCGTCCCCGACCGCGTCGAGCACGCCGGAGGCGAGCCCGAGCAGGTCGGCGACCGCCTCGTCGCCGCAGCAAGCCCGCAGCTTCTCCGCCGCCGCCTCCATCGTGTCGTCGTCGGTGATCCCGGCCGCGGTCTTCACCATCTCGGAGAGCGCCCAGTACGTAACGCCCTCCCCGTACGGGAGGCAGCGCCCGGCGAGCACCGTCGCCCGCTCGAGACCTGCGCAGAGCTCGCGTGCGAGCCGCGATTTCCCGACGCCCGGCTCACCGAACACGGTGACGAGGTGGACGCGCCGGTCGCGGACCGCGCGACCGAACGTGTTGTGGAGCAGCTCGAGCTCCTGCTCACGACCGACGAACGGCGCGGACACCATCACGCGGCGGCCGACCTGCCCCGACACCGACACGGCCCGCCAGGCCTCGAGGCCGGACGCGAAGCCGCGTGCGGACTGCGATCCCAGCGTCTCCGTCACCACCGCTTCGCGGGCGAGGTTGCGCACGACGGGCCCGAGCAGCACCTCGCCCGGCTCGGCCGCCTGCTGCAGCCGGGCCGCCGCGTTGACGGCACGCCCCGTCGCGAAGGTGGACTCGGTGTCGTCGGCCACGATCTCCCCCGACTCGACGCCGATGCGCACCTCCAGGCCGAGCTCGTGCACCGCGTCGACGATGGCGAGGGCGGCCCGGACGGCCCGCTCGGCGTCGTCCTCGTGCGCGACCGGCACGCCGAACGCCGCCATCACGGCGTCGCCGGCGAACTTCTCGACGGTGCCGCCGTGAGCGACGAGACAGTCGGCCACGAGCTCGAAGAACCCGGTCACGCGCGAGCGCACGACTTCCGGGTCGGCCGTCGCCACGAGCTCGGTCGAGCCGACGAGATCCGCGAAGAGCACCGTTGCCAGCTTGCGCTCCATCGCCACAGGATAGGCATGGCGCCAGACTCGGCGCGGACGGCTCTCCGTGCCGAGGCGCATCGCGTTCCCTACCATGGGCTCGTGCTCGACCCCAAGGTCTTCAAGGCATACGACATCCGCGGCCTCTACGGCGCGGAGCTCGACGAGGAGGGCGCCTACGCGATCGGGCGCGCCTACGTCGAGCACTTCGAGCCCCGTTCGATCGCCGTCGGGCGGGACATGCGCCTGTCGGCCCCGGCGATGGCAGCAGCCGTGATGGAGGGGGCCGCGGACGGCGGCGCCGACGTCCGCGACCTCGGGCTGGTCGGCACGGAGATGGTCTACTACGCGGTCGGCGAGCTCGGGCTCGAGGGCGGCATCTGCGTCACCGCCTCGCACAACCCGAAGCAGTACACCGGGATGAAGATCGTCCGTCGCGGCGCCCTGCCGGTGGGCGGCGACTCGGGCCTCGAGGACGTCCGGGCCGGCGCGCAGGCCGGGTTCGGGCCGGTCGCGAAGCGGGGCGAGATCACGCCGCTCGACGTCTGGCCCGGCTTCGTCGAGAAGGTGCTCTCGTTCATCGACGTCGGCGCGATCGCCCCGCTTCGCATCGTGGTCGATGCGGCGAACGGGATGGCGGGCGCGATGCTCCCACCCGTGCTCGAGCGGCTGCCCCAGGTGGAGGTCGTCCGCTGCTATTTCGACCCTGACGGCACGTTCCCGAATCACGAGCCGAATCCGCTGCTCGAGGAGAACCGCGCCTTCATCATCGCGAAGACGCGCGAGGAGGGCGCCGCCCTCGGTGTCGCCTACGACGGCGACGCCGATCGCTGCTTCTTCGTCGACGACACCGGTGAGTTCGTGCCGGGCGACTTCGTGACCGCCCTCCTCGCCGAGGTGATGCTCGGGAAGAGCCCCGGCGGCACGGTGCTCTACGACGTGCGCGCAAGCTGGGCCGTGCCCCGCACGATCGAGGCCGCCGGCGGGAAGGCGCTCGTCAACCGCGTCGGCCATGCGTTCATCAAGCACCGCATGCGCAAGGAGAACGCCGTCTTCGCGGGAGAGGTGTCGGCGCACTACTACTTCCGCGACTTCACCCAGGCCGACTCGGGCGTGGTGCCGTTCCTGCTCATGCTGGAGCTGATCTCCCGGCGGGCCGCCAGGCTGTCGGAGATCCTGGCGCCCTTCCGGGAGCGCTACTTCATCACGGGTGAGATCAACACGCCGGTCGCGGACGTGGCACTGAAGCTGCAGGAGATCAAGGAGCACTATGCGGCGCAGGGAGGCCGGATCTCCCACCTGGACGGCATCTCGGTCGACTTCGACGACTGGCACTTCAACGTGAGGCCCTCGAACACCGAGCCGCTGCTGCGCGTCAATCTCGAGGCGCTGTCCGAGGTGAAGATGATCGAGAAGCGCGACGAGCTGCTCGCGCTCGTGAACGCTGGATGAGCCGGGGGCCGGAGCTCGGCCGGGTCACCGACCGGCGGCCGCCCTTCAAGTACTCCGCGCTCGCGCGCGTGTGGTTCTCTGATACGGACGCCCAGGGCGTGGTCTACTACGGCCGCTACCTGCCCTACTTCGACCACGCCCGCACCGAGTACCACCGGCATCTGGGCAGCCTTGCGGTCGACGGGGCGGAGTTCGTGATGCGGGCCTCGGCGGTCGAGTACCACGCGCCGGCGCGCTTCGACGACCTGCTCGAGTGCTTCGTGCGGATCAGCCGGATCGGCACCACGAGCGTCACGTACGACTGTGCCGCCTACCGGCTTCCCGACGACGAGCTGATGGTGCGGGCGACCCAGACGATCGTGCTGGTGGACATGGCCACCCGTCGCCCGCTCGCGATACCCGAGCAGGCACGTATCCCGATCCGCTCGTTCGAGGCGAGGGACCTCACCGAGTGAGCTCTCGGGCGCTCGAGGCGATCGACGGGATCCTCGCCCGGGGCGGTGACGCCGACGACGTCTTGCGCGCGGTGGTCGCCGAGCTGGCCCGCGAGCCCGGCGTCGCCTGGGCGGGCATCTTCTTCCTGGAGAACGGCGAGCTCGTCCTCGGGCCCGAGGCCGGGGTCCCGGACGAAGGGTGCCGCCTGCGTGTCCCGGTCGCCTATCAGGGCGCGCCGGTCGGCGAGCTCGCGATCGACGGCACCGCCGACGCCGCCCTGCTCGAGCGCACCGCGGCCGCCATCTCCGCGCAGGTACTGCTCGGCTGGGACACCGGCGGCGAGGCGTGGGAGCCGTAGCGGCCTGGCACCGTCCGAGCGGAGGTCGCTGCGCGACCGCCCGGTCTCCCGAACGGCCGCTGCAGCGATTCCCCTCCCCCTGTCACACGTTGTAGTCACCCGGTGGGGGGATGCAATCCCTCGTTCGAGGCACCCCGGCGCAGGGACGAGCGACGGTGGGCGCCCGGTGGGCGCGGACGCGTGCCGGTGGCGTACAGTGGAGCCGTGTCCGAGCGGTTCTCCTCCGTGCGGCTGTCGGAGATCGAGCCGATCACGGTGGCGGACGGCCTGGCCTGGCTGCCGGTGCGCCGGACGCTCGGCGTGGAGGCGTTCGGGATCAACGCGTACGTGGCTACGAACGCCGGAGAGCCGGTGGTGGAGGAGCACACGGAGGAGAGCCTGGGCCACGAGGAGGTGTACGTCGTGCTCTCGGGGCGTGCCACGTTCAGCCTGGACGGCGAGACGCTCGATGCCCCGTCGGGGACGGCGGTCTTCGTCCGGGAGCCGACGGTGCGGCGTGGAGCCGTGGCCGCCGAGCCGGACACGAAGGTGCTCGCCATCGGCGGCAAGGTCGGGGAGCCGTATGCCCCGTCCGCGTGGGAGTGGTACTTCGCCGC
>DAIOGR010000080.1:5690-8274 GCA_036745155.1 Gaiella sp. | reverse complement strand
TTCGGGTGCATGTACCACTCCCGGCACATCAGCACGAGCTGCTCCTTCGCGAACTCGGGGTCGACGTGGGCGAGGGCAACGCAGTGGAAGGCGAGATCCCAGGCCGCGTACCACGGGTACTCCCACGTGTCGGGCATCGAGATCACGTCCATGTTGTTCAGGTGCGTCCACTCGTGGTTGCGGCCGCCTCGCCGCCCGTCGGGTGGCGGTGGGCCGGCAGGGTCGCCCTCCAGCCAGCGGCGAACGTCGTAGTGGTAGAACTGCTTCGACCAGAGCATGCCGCCGAGCGCCTGGCGCAGCACGAGCGCTTCGTCGGCGGAGCAGCCCGCAGGCGTCAGCTCCGCGTAGAACGCGTCCGCCTCCGACTCGCGGGCGCTCATGATCGCGGAGAACTCGCCGCCCGGCCGCGGCTCGTCGCTCAGTCGCAGGTCGATCGTCGCCGTGCCGCCGGGCTCGACCTCCAGCCGGTAGCGGAGGGACGCCTTCGTCCCTGTCTGCGCCGGATTGACGGTGGGCGCTCCGTGGACGACGTGGTCGTTGATCCCGTCCTTCGGGTACGGCGTCGGAGAGGGCACGGCGAAGAGGCGGTCGAGGTTGGTCTCGTTCTCGCAGAAGAGCGCCTCCGGGCTGCCACTCGCCTCGAGCCGGCGGGTGCCGAGCGTCTGGTGGTCGGCCACGAGGACGCCGTCTTCGAGGCGGATCGCCGGCCGGCGGTCGTCGAGGCCCCACGACCATGTGTTGCGGAACCACAGCGTCGGCAGCACGTCGATCGTGGCCGTGTCGGGGCCGGCGTTGCGCACCGTGACCCTGAGGAGGATGTCCTCGGGGCTCGCCTTGGCGTAGTCGGCCGTGATCTCCCAGTACCGGCCGTCGTCGAAGATGCCGGTGTCGACGAGCTCGAGCTCGGGCTCGTGCTTGCCGCGGGCGCGGTTCTCGTCGACGAGCTGCGTGTAGGGGAACTCGGCCTGCGGATACATGTACCGCCAGCGCATCCACGAGTGCGTGGGCGTCGAGTCGAGGTACCACCAGTACTCCTTGGCATCCTCGCCGTGGTTTCCCTGCGGGCCGGTGAGACCGAAGATGCGCTCCTTGAGGATCGGGTCACGGCCGTTCCAGAAGGAGAGCGCGAGGCAGAGCGTCTGGCGGTCGTCGCAGATACCGGCCAGCCCGTCCTCGTTCCAGCGGTACGTACGTGAGCGCGCGTGGTCGTGGGGGAAGGAGTCCCACGCCTCTCCCGTCGCGCTGTAGTCCTCGCGGACGGTGCCCCAGGCGCGCTCGCTCAGATACGGGCCCCAGTGCCGCCACGGCGAACGCCCGCGCGGCACCTCGCTCAGCCGCTCGCGTTCGACGCCCATGCGGACAGAGTCTCGTCCCGGGCGCGGGCGTTACACCGCGTAACGCCGCGGCGCCCGCGGACACTGATGCACTCGATGCGTTTCGGACGTCAGCTGTGCGGCGATCTCGCTGCCGCCTCCGCCCGCGAATGGCTCGTCACCGACGGCCTCGGCGGCTTCGCGATGGGGACGGTCGGCGGGTTGCGCACGCGCCGCTACCACGGCCTGCTCATGGTCGCGACGGAGCCGCCGGGGGGCAGGATGCTCGGCCTCGCGTCGCTCGACCCGGTCCTCGTGAGAGGCGACGCACGGATCCGTCTGGCGGTGCACGAATGGGCCGACGGCTCCGTCGACCCGCGCGGCAACGTGCACCTCGCCTCGTTCGAGCTGGAGGACGGCGTGCCGCGCTGGCGCTGGCAGGTCGGAGACGTCATCCTCGAGCGGGAGCTGGCGGTCGTCCACGGCCGCCCGGCCGTCGCGATCGTCCATCGCGTGCTCGCAGCTCCGGGCCCGGTGCGGCTGGAGCTCTCCGCCCTCGGCACGTGGCGCAGCGGGCACGGCGAGCGCTTCGCCGGAGACGCGCCGGGCGTGGAGCACCTCTCAGACGGCTACGTGTTCGAGGGCGCGTACCGCGTCGCGGGCCCCGGCTTCGAGCCCGGAGGCGAGTGGTACGCCGGCGTCCGCTACCGCGAAGAGGCGGCGCGCGGGCTGAACGACCGCGAGGATCTCTGGCACGCGGGCACGTTCGGGGCCGAGCTCGTGCCGGGCGACACGCACACGGTGCTGGCCTGGGCGGGCGATCCCGCCGACATGCCGCCGCCGGGCCCCGAGGTCGTCGCGGCGGCACGCTCCCGCGCGCGGGCACTCGTGCGGAGAGCGGGAGCCGTGGACGAGGCGGGCTCCCTGCTCGCTCTCGCCGCCGACCAGTTCGTCGTCGCCGGGCCGACCGTCGTCGCGGGCTACCCGTGGTTCGGCGACTGGTCGCGAGACACGATGACCTCCTACGAGGGCCTGTTCCTCGAGACCGGGCGCGAGGACGAGGGCCGGCGGCTCCTGCTGCGCAACGCGGCCACGCTGAGCGAGGGCATGCTCGCGAACACGGCAGACACCGGCACGCTCGAGTACAACACCGCCGACGGGACGCTGTGGTTCCTGCACGCCGTCGGCCGCCACGTCGAGCGGACGGGTGACGTCGACCTCGCCGCCGAGCTCGTGCCGGGGTTGCTGGCAGTCGTCGAGGCGCACGTGCG
>DAIOGR010000080.1:1534-5590 GCA_036745155.1 Gaiella sp. | reverse complement strand
GATCGTGCTGACGGACAAGACGTTCGGCCGCATCCTCGCGACTCGCTCCCATCAGGCCCTCTACACGTGGAACGTCGAGCGCCGCGACCGCAAGGTGCACTGCACGGGTGCGTGCGCCCGTCTGTGGCCCCCGCTGATCGTGGGGAGCGCGGCGGCGGTGCCGCGGCGGCTGCCCGGCGTCCGCGGCACGTTCGGCGTCATCCGCCGCCCCGGTGGGGCGCTCCAGGTCACGTTTCGCGGCCTGCCGATCTACACGTACGTCCACGAGGGCCCGGATCAGGTGCTCTGCAACGACGTGGACGGTTGGTTCGTCGTGCGCGTGTGACGCCGGCCGGCCACGCGCGGGCGGCGACGTGCGCGAGGCTGAAACGTTCGGAGCGTCTCGCAGACCGAAGCAGCAGCAGACGACCCACGTCTCCGGAGGGAAGCGATGCACCTGGGAGTGATCGGACCTGGCCGAATGGTCGCCGGCGGGCGGGAGCGCCGCCCCTCGTGACCGTGATGGCGCCCGTGCCCGTCGAGGAAGGCGTCTTCGGCCGCGAGACGGCCGTCGCCGTCGAGCAGCGCGAGCTCGTCGTCGTCAGCAACCGCCTGCCGGTGCGCGTCGGCTTCGATCGAGGAGTCACCGTCGAGCCGACCGCGGGCGGGCTCGCGACGGCGCTCTCCGGGGTCGGCGGCGTTTCCGCCTGGATCGGCTGGCCGGGCACCGAGGTGCCCGGCCACCTCGAGGGCGACGTCACGAGCCGGCTCGGAGAGCACGGCCTGCACCCCGTCTTCCTCGACGCTCGCGACGAGCGCGAGTTCTACGGCACGATCTGCAACGACACGCTCTGGCCGCTCTTCCACTACTTCCCCGACCGGCTCCGGATCACGGGCGAGGCCTGGCAGCGGTACGTCGACGTGAACGAGCGCTTCGCCCAGGCCGTCGCGCAGAGCGCCGCACCCGGCGCACGGGTGTGGATCCACGACTTCCACCTGATGCTCGTGCCGGAGCGGCTGCGGCGCCTCCGCCCTGACGTCGCGATCGGCTTCTTCCTGCACATCCCCTTCCCGTCGTCAGAGGTCTATCGCCTGCTGCCGACACGCGAGGAGGTCCTGCGCGGGCTCCTCGGCGCCGACTACGTGAGCTTCCACACGGGCGACTACGCGCGGCACTTCCGGTCGTCCTGCCTGCGCGTGCTGGGGCTCGAGTCCGAGCCCGACGCGATCGAGTTCGGCGGCCGCCGTGTCGGCGTCGGGGTCGACCCGATCGGGATCGACACGGCGAGCTTCCGCGATTCGGTCGCGTCGGCCACCACGGCACACCTCTCGGAGTTGCTCGGCGAGCGCTACCGGGGGCAGCGCCTCGTCCTCGGGATCGAGCGGCTCGACTACACCAAGGGCATCCCGCAGAAGCTCCGCGCCTTCGAGCGCTTCCTCGAGGACGAGCCCTCCCGTGCCCGCACGACGACGATGCTGCAGGTGCTCGTCCCGTCGCGGCTCGGGAGCGACGAGTACCGCGCGCTGCGGGACGAGATCGAGCTCCTGATCGCACGGATCAACGGCCGTTTCGGCCAGCCGGGGGTGACGCCGGTCGAGTACATCCACCGCGCGCTCGGCCGCGACGAGCTGGCGGCCCTGTACCGGCGGGCCGACGTGATGCTGGTGACGCCGCTGCGCGACGGCATGAACCTGGTGGCGCACGAGTTCGCCCTCTGCCAGGCGGCAGCAGGCGCCGGCACGCCCTGCCGCGGCACCCTGGTGCTGTCGGAGTTCGCCGGCGCGGCGCACGTCCTGCCCGGCGCGCTGCTCGTGAACCCGTGGAGCATCGACGACATGGTGGCGCGCCTGAGCGAGGCTCTCGGCTTGCCTGCCGAGGAGCGCACACGGCGGCTCGAGACGATCGCCGGCCGGGTCGACTCCCTCGACTGCAGGCGCTGGGCGGACGGCTTCCTCGCCCGGCTTGACCGGCGCGCGGCGGTGAAGCCGTGCCGTCCGGTTCGCGACGCGCTCGATCCGGGGGAACGTGCCGACCTGGTGGCGCGCTTCGCCGCCGCCCCGCAGCGCACGCTCCTGCTCGACTACGACGGCACGCTGCGGGAGCTCGAGAGCCTGCCCGAGCTCGCAGCCCCGACGGCCGAGATCCTGGAGCTCCTGCAGCAGCTCGCGTCCCTGCCGGGCACCGACGTGCACATCGTCAGCGGCCGGCCGCCCGAGACCCTCGAGGCGTGGCTCGGAGGCCTCCCGCTTCACCTCTGCGCCGAGCACGGCTTCCTCGCCCGCGCACCGGGCGACCGCTGGCGCACGCTCGCCGACCCCGACCTGTCGTGGCTGCCGGAGCTCGAGTCGTTCCTGCGCCAGGTTGCCCACGAGGTGCCGGGGGCCGTCGTCGAGTCGAAGCGGGCCGCCGTCGCGTGGCACTACCGCCAGGCCGAGCCCGAGTACGGCAGCTGGCGCGCCCGGGAGCTGCTCGTTGCCCTCGGGCAGCGTCTCGCCGGCACGCCGGCGGAGGTGCTCACGGGCCACCGGGTGATCGAGGTCCGGGCGCGGGGCATCGACAAGGGGCTCTACGTCAGGCGCCTCTTCAAGGGAGGCGTCGAGCCCGGCGGCCTCGTCCTGGCCGCGGGTGACGACCGCACCGACCGGAACATGCTGGAGGCGCTTCCGTCCGGGTCGGTGGGGATCCACGTGGGCGCGCTCCCCGCCGAGGCTCAGGGCTCCGCGTGCATCGGGTACGCGCTCGACAGCCCCGCGGAGATGCGGAAGCTGCTGCGAGAGCTCGCCGTCGCGCTCTGACGGCGACGCTCGCGGCGGTCATCCCAGCAGCACCGCGGCGGCCTCGTCGAGGACGACGGTCGTCGTCCCCGCTCCGGCACGGACGAGGCTGGCCGGGGTCGCTTCCGAGGGAGGCTCCGCGAAGGCCCGTCTCGCAGCGTCGGCCTTGTCGGCGCCGACGGCGAGAAAGACGACGTGCGCGGCCGCCGCCAGGGCGGGAATCGTGAGCGTCACCCGCTCCACGAACGGGTCGAGCCCTGGAGCCGCCGCGACCGCCAGCCGGTCGCGCACCCGCAGCGACGGAGCGTGCGGGAAGAGCGAGGCCGTGTGGCCGTCCAGGCCCAGCCCCAGCAGGGCGAGATCGAGCCCGACGCCTTGCAGCAGCGCGTCGTAGGCGGAAGCAGCCTCCCCGGGGGTGAGCTGCGTCGGAACCGGGTGGACCGCCGGCGCGACGGTGAGCCGACGCAGAAGCGCCTCTGCCACGAGACGCTGGTTCGAGCGCGGATCGTCGGCCGGGACGCAGCGCTCGTCGCCGAACCAGAGCGACGCACCTCCCCAGTCGGTCAGCGCACCGGCGGCCAGCTCGTAGGCACGCCGCGGCGTCGACCCTCCGGCGAGGGCAATGGCACCGCGGGCGCGGGCGACCTCGGTGAGCAGTGCAGCAGCGGTCGCAGCCGCGTCTTCCGGCCCTCGAACGACGACGAGCTCGACGTCCACGCCCCCTATCGTCTCCCAGCGAGCGCCGCGGGCGCGCGTGTAACGCCGGCGGCACCGCCGACACTGAAGGCGTCATGAAGATCGCCGTCGCCTTCGACCATCGCGGCATCGCGCTGCGCGCACCCGTCATCTCCGAGCTGCTCGCTCTCGGCCACGAGGTGCTCGACCTCGGCACCGATTCGCCAATGCCCAGGGTCGACTACCCGGACAAGGCCCTCGACCTGGGTGAGGCGCTTCGCGTGGGCCGCGTCGAGCGCGGAGTGCTCGTCTGCGGCTCGGGCGTCGGCGCCGCCATCGCGGCCAACAAGATCCGCGGTGTCCGCGCCTGCCTGTGCCACGACACGCTCACCGTCCGCCTGGGTGTCGAGCGTGACGACCTGAACGTGCTCTGCCTGGCGCCCGACGTCGTCGGCAAGGCGCTCGTCAGGGAGATCGTCCGTGCCTTCGCGGAGGCCGGGTTCGTCGGGGGCGAGCGCTACCAGCGCCGGCTCGAGAAGCTCGAGGCGCTCGAGCGGCTGACGCCGGACGCGCACGGGATCGTGGGGTGACCTGCGGGCATCTCGCAGCAGCTGACCCGCGGACAGC
>DAIOGR010000080.1:0-1434 GCA_036745155.1 Gaiella sp. | reverse complement strand
CTCGTCGCCGGCCCGAAGCGCGTCGACGAGCTCGCGGTCGTCTTCCGCGCGTGCGGAGGCGTCGTCCGCCAGCTCAGGCCGGGCGAGATCCATGGGCGAAACCGTACTCCTTTCGTCGCCGTGTGAGGAGAGGCCGGCCGCTGTAACGTTCGCCGCACAGACGAGACCAGAGACCGAGGATTTCACGACGCATGGACCGCGAGACCACCCACACCGACCCGCTCGACCCGCTCGGCACGCTGACGTGCAAGGAGCTCGTCGAGCTCGTCACCGAGTACCTCGAGGGGGGGCTCGACCCCGTCGACCGCACGCGCTTCGAGGAGCACCTGATCACCTGTCCGCCGTGCCAGATCCATCTGGATCAGGTGCGGCGCACGATCGAGGTCGTCGGCCGCCTCACGGAGGATCAACTGTCCGAGGCCGCGCAGCGCGACCTGCTCCAGGCCTTCCGCGACTGGAAGAGCGGCTGACGAGAACGCGGCCCGCGATGCGCTGCTACGCGTTCCTCCACGACGGATCACGCTCCCCCGTGAGCGGCCTCGTCTGGCCGCAGCCGCTGGGCACTGCGGCCGGCGCCTGGGTTGTCGCCGGCCCCGACCTCCCGCGCGACGCGGTGCGCGGGATCCGGGCCGAGCACCTCGCACGCTGGTTCGACGACGAGCTCTGGCACGTCGAGCTCGGAGGGCGGCTCGTCGACCGGGGGTCGTACACCTCGGCCGAGCAGGGGCGTCTGCTGGAGCGGGTTGACGGCTGGACGGCGGAGACCGCTGAAGCACTTGCCGCCGAGTTCGCGTTCCGCCTCCGCGATCACGCCGTCGCGACCTTCCGCAGCTCGGGTCACAGCGGCGACGCGGCGCACCTCGACGCGTGCACCGAGCTGGGCGCCCTGGGGCGCGCCGCGACCGCGATCTCCGAGCAGACGAGCGACCCTGACACGGCGCGGCTGGCCGGCTACGTCGCGGACGCCGTGTCCTACGCGTCCAGCGCCGCCACAGGAGCGCAGGCGGCCGGCGTAGCCTCGTTCATCGCCGCCTACGCGATCGCCGGAGCAGGCCGGGGCCTGCCGGACAGTGCGCTGCGGTACGAGTCCGAGCGCACGTGGCAGGCCGACCGGGTGCGGGAGCTGCTCCACCTCTAGAACGGGATGGCTCGGCGTCGCGCCGGCTGGCGGATCCGTCACCACGGGGTGTGGCCGTCACCGTGCGCGCAGGCCGCCGAACGCCGCCACGAGCGAGCGCCGCAGGCTCTCCGGCAGGCTCTCGCAGTCGGCCCGCCCCAGCAGCCGGATCGTCGCCCGCATCTGCTCGACGTGCGCGCGGCAGTCCGGGCAGGCGGCGAGGTGCAGGTCGAAACGCAGTCGGGTCTCCGCCGGGAGGGCATCCTCGAGGTAGTCGGTGACCAGCTCGACGAGCTCCTGACAGGTCAACTCGCTCT
>DAIOGR010000079.1:0-8290 GCA_036745155.1 Gaiella sp. | reverse complement strand
ACACGAGCCACATGGCCCAGTTCGTGTAGGCGATGTTCAGGTCGGGCAGGCCGAGGCCGTTCAGGGCCCAGTTGAGCGCACCGTCGGGGTTCAGGATCAGCCGCCACGAGTACACCCGCACGAGGTAGCTCACCCACAGCGGCAGCACCGTGGCGACGAGCAGGACGAGCCGCAGGCGCGGGCTCGCGATGCGCACGAGGAAATACGCGTACGGGAAGGCCAGCACCATGCACGTCGCCGTCACGGCCGCCGCGATCCCGAGCGTGCGGAAGACGATCGTCGGGTACGGCGCGTCCGCAATGGTGCGGAAGTTGTCGAGGTTCCAGGCGTGCACGACCTTGCCGGTGAACGAGTCGGTCGTCCAGAAGCCCTTGACGAGCAGCGCCACGAGCGCAGCCACGTAGACGAAGAGGAACGCCGCCACCGGCGCCGAGATCTGCCCCAGCGTCTTCAGTCCCGGCCGGCGCCAGGAGAAGCGGGAAACGGAGCGGAGGGCTCCCCGGCGGGGGGAGCCCTCCGTCAGCAGTGCCGGGTCTACCGCCACGCGCTGCTCAGCCCTTGATCTGAGTCCAGGCTGTCGTCCAGGCCCGGAGATCCGTGCAGTCCTTCTTGCCGTTGCCGCAATCGGCGATCGGCGTCTTCCAGAACTTGATCGAGCGGTAGTAGCTCTCCGGCGCGTTCGCCGAGTACTGCGCGCACGATCCCTTCGCCAGCGTGTCCATGATCTTGCACGCCTTCTTGTTGACCGGCGTCTCGCCGAAGTAGACCGCCTGCTGCGCCTGCGGCTTCGGCTGGGTGATGTACTGCATCCACTTGTAGGCGCAGTTCGGATGCTTCGCCTTCGAGGACAGCATCCAGGTGTCGAGCCAGCCGGTCACGCCCTCCTTCGGGCTGACCGCCGCGACCGGCGCCTTCGCCGCCTTCAGCGTGTTGACCTGGTACGGCCACGACGCGCCGATCGTCGACCCGCCGTTCTTGAACAGGTCGATCTGATCCGAGGCGAGACCCCAGTACTTCTTGATCAGCGGCCGCTGCTGCTTCAGCAGCGAGACGACGGCATCGAGCTGCGCCTTCGTGAGCTCGTACGGATCCGTGATCCCGAGCGCCGGCTTCGTCTTCGACAGGTAGAGCGCGGCGTCCGCGATCTGGATCGGGTTGTCCGGGATCGTGATCTTGCCCTTGTTCTTCGGGTCGTAGATCGCGCCCCAGCTCGTCGGCTTCTGCGGGAACGACTTGGTGTTGTACATGAGGACGTTCGGGCCGAACTGGAGCGAGATGCCGTAGTGCTTCCCACCCACCGTGTTGTTCGAGGGTGACTGGAACGCCTTGTAGAAGTCCTTGTACGACGGGATCAGGTTGACGTTCACCTCGGCGACAGCACCCGCGTAGATGAGCCGCAGGCTCGCGTCGCCCGACGCCGACACCATGTCGTACTGGCCGCCGCCACCCGACGTCATCAGGTTGAACATGTCGTTCGAGCTGCCGGCGTACTTCGCCTGCACCTTGCAGCCCGTCTGCTTCTCGAACGGGGCCACCCACTGCTTCTCGGTGTACCCCTCCCACGCGACGAGCGTCAGCTTGCCCTCGCCCTGGCCGACCGACGTGGGCACGGCGCTGCCCTTCGAGACGCCGGCCGCCGGAACGGCGAGCGCGACGACGACCGCCGCAAGCGCCACGTGCACGAAGCGAATTCGCTTCACGTTCCCTCCTCCTCGATCACGAATTCCACGTCCGGGCTCCACGACAGCCGGACGTGCCTGCCTTCCATCTCGTGGACGTCCTGTGAGGACGTCTCGAGGTTCTGCTGCACCACCGTCAGCTCGCCGCCGCCGTCGAGCGCGACCACGAACTTCGTCACGGGGCCAAGGTACACCGCTGCCCTGATCCTCCCCGGCTCGCCTTCGCCCGCAGCGCCCGCGAGCAGGCGGATCTTCTCGGGGCGAACCGTGAACGTGCGGCCGCCACGCTCGAGGATGTTCGACGTCCCGATGAAGCCCGCCACGAAGGCCGTCGCAGGATGCTCGTACATCTGCGCCGGGGTGCCGACCTGCTCGATCCGGCCCTGGTTGAAGACCGCGATGCGGTCGCTCATCGTGAGCGCCTCTTCCTGGTCGTGCGTGACGTAGATGAACGTCATGCCGAGCTCCTGCTGGATCTGCTTCAGCTCGATCTGGAGCTCCTGGCGCAGCTTCAGGTCGAGGGCGCCGAGCGGCTCGTCGAGCAGGAGCGCCTGCGGCGTGTTCACGATCGCCCGCGCCAGCGCGACACGCTGCCGCTGCCCGCCCGAGAGCTCCGCGGGCTTGCGGTCGCCGTACCCCTCGAGGCGAACCATGCGCAGCACCTCGGTCGCCTTCAGCCGCCGCTCCGCCTTCGGCACCTTCTTCACGCGCAGGCCGTACTCCACGTTCTCCTGCACGGTCATGTGCGGGAAGAGCGCGTAGTCCTGGAACACCGTGTTCACGTCGCGGTCGAACGGCGGCAGCGACGAGACGTCGCGCCCGCCGAGCTCGACGGTGCCGGCGTCGGGGCGCTCGAAGCCGGCGATCATGCGCAGCGTCGTCGTCTTGCCCGACCCGGACGGCCCGAGCATGGTGAAGAACTCGCCCCTCGCGATCTCGAGGTCGACGCCGTCGACGGCCGCTACCGGGCCGTAGTGCTTTCGCAACCCCCTGATCCGGACATCGGCCGGCGCGGCGGGCTCAGAGACCTGCGTCAAGCGACTCCTCCAGGACCGCAAGCCCGTCCTCGAGGACGTCCGGCTCGATCGTCAGCGGCGCCAACAGGCGGATCACGTTGCCGTACATGCCGCAGGCGAGTAGCAGCAGCCCGCGCTCGAACGCAGCCGCAACGACCGCGGCCGCCTTCTCCGGAGTCTGCTCGACGAGCTCGAAGGCGAGCATCGGGCCGAGGCCGCGCACCTCGCCGATTGCGCCGTACTTCGCCGCGAGCTGCTCCAGGCGAGCCCGCACAGTGTCGCCGAGCGCGTTCGCCTGCGCCAGGAACTGCGGATCGGCGACCGCGTCGAGCACCGCGACCGCAGCCGCGCACGAGAGAGGATTGCCTCCGAACGTCCCGCCGAGCCCTCCGGGAGCGACCGCATCCATGATCGAGGCGGGACCGGTGACAGCTGCGAGCGGGAGGCCGCCGCCGATCGACTTGCCCGAGACGAGCAGGTCGGGCGCGGCGTCGTCGTAATGCTCGATCGCCCACATCTTGCCCGTGCGGCCGACGCCCGACTGCACCTCGTCGTCGACGTACAGGATCCCGTGCTCGCGGCACACCTCGAGCAGCCGGCGCGGAAAGTCGTCCGGCATCGGGATGAAACCGCCCTCTCCTTGCACCGGCTCGAGCACGACGCACGCCACCGTGGCCGGGTCGACCTCCGCCTTGAACAGCTTCTCGAGCCCCGCGATCGCGTCGTCGCTCGTCACGCCCCGATAGGGATACGGGACGGGAGCACGGTAGACCTCGGGGGCAAAGGGGCCGAAGCCCGCCTTGTAGGGCTTCACCTTCGCGGTCATCGTCATCGTCAACAGGGTACGGCCGTGGAATGCGTTGTCGAACACGACAACGGCCGGGCGACCAGTGGCGGCACGCGCGATCTTGACTGCGTTCTCGTTGGCCTCGGCGCCCGAGTTGACGAGGATCGACTTCTGCTGCTCCCCGGCACACGGGGACAGCTCGGCGAGCCGCCGGCAAACCTCGACGTACGGCTCGTAGACCCCCACCATGAAGCACTGGTGCAAGTATGCGTCCGCCTGTGCCTTGATCGCCTCGACCACGGGCGCGAAGCGGTGGCCGGTGTTCTGGCAGCCGATGCCGCCGGCGAAGTCGATGAAGGTGCGGCCGTCCACGTCGGTCACGCGCGCCCCGTCGGCGTGCGAGACGACCAGCCTGGGCGTGGAGACGCCGGCGCTGACGTAACGGGAGCGCTCGGCGAGGATGCGATCGTGGGCGATCTGCTCCGTCGACTGCATCGCGGGAGTATGCCTCAGCAGAGGCGGGAACTCATCACCACGCGTCTCGCAATGCGCAGTCCGCTCGGACACAACGCTGCGCATTGCGGGGAGCTCCGTCTCCGTCCCGCTCGCCTTGCGGCCCGGCGCAGTGCGGTTCGCCGTACTGCACGGCAATGCACTGTCTGCCACGATTGAGCCCGTGAGGACCACGATCCTGATCGTCGACGACCACCCGAGCTTCCGGGCCTCGGCGCGGGCGATCCTCGAGGCGGACGGCTTCACCGTCGTGGGCGAGGCCGAGAACGGCGCCGACGCGATCGACGCTGCTGCGGAGAAACGGCCCGACGTGGTGCTGCTCGACGTCCAGCTGCCGGACATGAGCGGCTTCGCGGTCTGCTCGGCGATCGCCGCCCGCCTGAACGGCTCGGCGCCGCAGATCGTGCTCGTCTCCAGCCGGGACGCGTGCGACTTCGGCCCGCTCGTCGAGGCGAGCGGCGCGCGCGGCTTCATCGCCAAGGCCGAGCTCTCCGGCGCAGAAGTCACTGCGCTTTTGCGGTGAGATCGCTCCGCTTCGCACTCGCAGGGGCGGCAGCGCTCGTGGAGGGAGTGGTCGCGCTCGCGCTGATCTTCACGAACGACCGCAACGACAATCCCTGGCTGACGGCCGCAGTCGCCGTCACCGCCGGTCTCTCGTTCGTCGCCGCGGGTCTCGTGGCGCTCTGGAGACGGCCGGAGAACACCACCGGCTTTCTGCTCAGCGCCACCGGCTACCTCTGGTTCCTGGGAGCGCTCGGGGAATCGAACAGCCCCTGGGTCTGGACCGTCGGTTTCGTAGCAGGGAACCTCGCATTCCTTGCCTTTGCCGCGTTGATCCTGGCCTACCCCGGCGGCACGCTCGGACGGCGTGACCGTTGGCTCGTCGCGGTCGCCGGCCTGGCCGCGATCGGGGCCAACACCGTCAGCGCGCTCGTCGACGACACCCCCGTGACCGGATGCCCGAGGTGCCCGCGCAGCGCCATCGCCGTCACCGATCGCCCGGGCGTCAAGGACGCCGTCGTCGTGGTTGCGACCGTCGTGATCGTGGGCGTGCTCCTGGCCGTCTTCGCGATCCTGGCCGACCGCTGGCGACGCGCCTCCGTCGCGCAGAGGCGCACGCTGAGGCCGGTGTTCATCTCCTGCGGGATCGCTCTGTCACTGCTCCTCGCCGCCGTCCTGACCGACCGCATCGACAGCCGCGCCTACTCGGCCGTCTGGGTGCTCTTCCTCCTCGCCTTCGCCGCCGTGCCGCTCACGTTCCTCGCGGGAGTGCTCCGCAGCCGCCTCGATCGTGCGGCCGCGTCACGCATGCTGCTCTCCCTGGACGCGGGCGTGCCGCTGCGCGACGCGCTCGCGCAGGCCCTCCACGATCCCTCCCTGGAGATCGTGTACCGGCTCGACAGCAGAGACCGGTGGGTGAACGCCGAAGGGCACCGGGTCGACGAGCCGGTCGCGTCGGCCCACCGCTCGACCACCACGATCGAGCGCAACGGACGGCCGATCGCCGTGCTCGTCCACGACCCCGCCCTCGACGCGGAGCCCGAGCTCGTCGAGTTCATCGCCGCCGGCGCGGGGCTGTCGCTCGAGAACGTCCGCCTGCAGGCGGATCTCCGCTCGCAGTTCCTGATGCTGGAGACGGTGGCGGACACGGCCCCCAGCCTGCTCGTCGTCGTCGACACGGACGGGCGCATCCTCAACCAGAACCGGGCGACGCTCGAAGCGAGCGGGCTCGAGCACGAGGAGCAGATCCGCGGACGCCCCTTCTGGGAGGTGTTCATCGACCCGGGCGAGCGACAGGCCATGATCAAGCAGTTCCGTGACGCCGCCCCGGATTACGCTCCGGCCCCCTACGAGAACGCCTTCACGAACGCCCGCGGCGAGCGGCGCGTGATCGAGTGGCGGAGCGCCCCCATCACAGACACGTCCGGGCACGTCACGAGCATCGTGGCGGGCGGCATCGACATCACCGAGCGCAAGCAGCGCGAGCTGCAGCTCCAGCGCGAGCGCGACATCACCGAGACGCTGATGCAGGCGATCCCGAGCCTCGTCGTGGTCGTCGACAGCGACGGCGTCATCGTGGACAGCGGCGTCGACGACACACGTGCGGGAGTGAACAACGCCTTCCGCCAAGCGCTCGGCTGGCCGGACAGCGTCGTCGTCCGCCGGAGCGTGCTCGACTTCATCGACCCGGCCGACGGCTACCCCGCCTTGATGGCGATCGCGTCGGCCGCGAACGGGGTGCCCGCCCAGGAGCGCGAGTCCCACTGGCTCTGCGCGGACGGCAGCCGGCTGGTCGTCGCCTGGACCGCCACTCCCGTCGAGGACGTGACCGGCCGCGCCACCTCGCTCGTGCTGCTCTCGGGCGTCGACGTGACGGAGCGGAAACGGCAGGAGGAGGAGATCCGCGCGTCGCGCGCGCGCATCGTGGCGGCGGCCGACGAGGCCCGCCGCGTCCTCGAGCGAAACCTCCACGACGGCGCCCAGCAGCGGCTCGTGGCCCTTTCGGTCTCCCTGCGCCTCGCCGAGGCCAAGCTCGAAGCCGATCCCGACGAGGCGCGCAAGATCCTGTTCGCCGCACGCGAGGAGCTCGCCGCGGCGCTCGACGAGCTGCGCGAGCTCGCCCGTGGCATCCATCCCGCCGTCCTCACCGACCGTGGGCTGCAGGCAGCGGTGGAGGCGGCGGTCACGCGCTTCCCGCTCCCCGTCGAGCTCGAGCTGCCGGACGACCGCCTGCCCGCTCGCGTCGAGGCGGCCGCGTACTACGTCATCTCGGAGGCGCTCGCGAACATCGCCAAGTACGCGCAGGCGTCCGCGGTGCACGTCTCCGTCAAGGAGCACGACGACCAGGTGACGGTCTCGATCGCCGACGACGGGATCGGAGGGGCCGATCCCCAGGGGGGCACCGGTCTGAGGGGGCTGTCCGACCGTGTCGCCGCGCTCGACGGCGCGCTGCTGGTCGAGAGCCCGGAGGGCGAGGGAACGCTCGTCCTGGCCGTGCTCCCCGCCCTGCGACCGGCGGCGCCGGCAGCAACGGTCACGCCGTAGGACCGAGCCGCCGACCTGCGAGCCCTCGTACACTCGCTGCATGAGCAACCGCGCAGACGGCACCGTCAGCTTCCTGCTGTGCGACATCGAGGGGTCGACCCGTCTCGTCCACACCGCCGGCGCGGACTATGCGCAGATCCTGGCAGACGCCCGGCGGCTCCTGCGCGACGCCGTATCCGGACAGGGCGGGGACGAGATCGACGCGCACGGCGACGAGCTCTTCGCCGCCTTCGCCGAGGCGAACGCGGCTACCGCGGCGGCGGTCGCGGGCCAGCGGGCGCTGATCGAGCATGCCTGGCCCGGAGGCCACGACGTCCGCGTCCGCATGGGCATCCATACCGGCGACGCCATTCTCACCGAGGACGGGTACACCGGGATCGACGTCCACCGTGCCGCGCGCATCGGCTCGGCCGGGCACGGCGGGCAGATCCTCGTCTCCGCACCGGCGCACGCGGCGCTGGCCGACGTGACGACGCGCGACCTCGGCACCCACCGGCTCGCCGGCCTGCCGGAGCCCGAGCACATCTACCAGCTGCTCGCCGAAGGCCTCCCCCGCGACTTCCCGCCGCTTCGCAACACGATCGCGATGCTCGGGAACGCGATGCGCGTCGTCATCGCGGACGACTCCGTCCTGTTGCGCGAGGGTGTCGTGAGGCTGCTCGCGGAGTCCGGATTCGACGTCGTCGCCCAGTCGGACAACGCCGAGGACCTCCTGCGGCACGTCGCGATGCACAAGCCGGACGTGGCGATCGTGGACATCCGCATGCCTCCCACCCACACCGACGAAGGGCTCGCTGCCGCGCGGCAGATCCGGGAGCGTCACCCGACGACCGGGGTGCTCGTCCTCTCACAGTACGTCGAGGCCGGGTACGCGATCGACCTGCTCGCCGAGGGCGCGGAGGGGGTCGGCTACCTGCTCAAGGATCGCGTGTCGGACCTGGAGGAGTTCGCGGGCGCCGTGCGCAGGGTGGGCGAGGGCGGCTCAGCGCTCGACCCCGCCGTCGTCAGCCAACTCGTCGGCCGCCGCCGTGCACACGACCCGCTCGACGAGCTGACGCCGCGCGAGCGCGAGGTGCTCGAGCTGATGGCTGAGGGCCGCTCCAACCAGGCGATCGCGGAGCGCATGTTCGTGACGCTGCGCGCGGTCGAGAAGCACGTGACGAGCATCTTCACCAAGCTCGGCTTGCCCGCGAGCACGGAGGACCACCGCCGCGTGCTCGCCGTGCTCGCCTACCTGCGCGACTAGCTCT
>DAIOGR010000078.1:0-8360 GCA_036745155.1 Gaiella sp. | reverse complement strand
GTGACCGGGCCGCAGGACGCGGTGCAGGTGCCGATGCTGACGAGCCTGATCCAGGACAAGACGATCCGGTTCTCGCTCTGGTACCCGTTCCAGTGGCCGCGGACGATCAGCATGCTGGCCCACGCCGAGGTCGACACGGGCCCGATCATCACGCACTCGGCGCCGCTCGACGGCATCGGCGCGGCGATCGACCGGGTCGTCGGCAGAGAGGACGGTGTCCTCAAGACGGTGATCACGCCCTGAGCAGGCTCGCCGGCAAGGTGGCACTCGTGACCGGTGCCGCGCGTGAGCGCGGCATCGGTCGCGGCATTGCCCAGTGCCTCGCCGAGGAGGGCTGCGACGTCGCGATCAACGACGTCGGGGCCGAGGACGAGGCAGCTGGGCTCGTCGCGGAGCTGCGGGACCGAGGCCGGCAGGCCGCGTTCTTCGCGGCGGACGTCTCCGACCGGGAGGCCGTGGACGCGATGATCGCGGCCGTCGAGTCCGAGCTCGGCCCGCTCGACATCGTCTGCTCGAACGCGGGCGTCGCCGACTGGCAGGGATTTCTCGACGTCACGGAGGAAAGCTTCGACCGGCTGGTCTCCGTCAACCTGACCGGGGCGTTCAACGTCTGCCGGGCGGCGGCCGCCGCCATGGTGGCGAGAGGAAGACCGGGGAAGATCGTCGTCACCTCGTCCGTGCACGTGCAGATGCCGTTCGCCGAGATGTCCGTGTACGGCGCCACGAAGGCGGGCCTGAAGGGCATGGTCGAGACGATGGCGATCGAGCTCGCCCCGCACGGGATCACGGTCAACCACATCGGCCCCGGCTGGGTGCGGTCGTTCATCAACGACTCTTCCCCGTCGCTGCAGACGGACGAGGAGGTGCGCGAGACGCTGAAGCTGATCCCGGCCGGCCGGCCCGCCGAGCCGAGCGAGCTGGGGCGCGCCGCCGCGTACCTGTGCTCCACCGACGGCGACTACGTGACGGGTGAGTACCTCCGGGTCGACGGTGGCTTCGTGGTGGGGAAGTACTGATGCGCGTCACCGTCCACGGTTGCTCGCCCACCGTCGCCGACGCCGTCGTGGAGGCCTTCCGCGCGGACGGGCACGAGCTGGCCGAGCCTGCCCAGGTCGCCGTCGTCGGCGTACAGGCACCGACCGGCGCCGACCTGCACGAGCTCCCGCCCGAGCGCTGGGATGCCGCAGTCGCCGGGGCGCGCGCCGCGTTCTTCGCCATGCAGGAGGCCGCACGCTCGATCGTCCAGCAGGGCGAAGGGGGCTGCCTGCTCGTCGTCGTGCAGGCTCACTCCCTGCGCACCTCGCGCGGCTGCGGGCTTGCCGCCGTCGTCGGCTCGTTCCTCACGACCGCCGCCCAGGTGGCGGCGGTCGAGCTCGGCGCGAAGGGCATCCGTGTCAATGTGCTGGCCGTCGGGCCTCTCGAAGGAGAGGCCGACCCGCGGACCGCCGACGCCGTTCCGCTCGGCCGTCTCACGCGCCCTGCCGACGTGGGCGCCGCCTGCGTGATGCTCTCGGGCGCCGGGGCCGCATACCTGAGCGGCGCCATCGTCGCCGTCGATGGCGGCTACGCCGTGACCAAGGCTGTCGGCGGCAGTCCGTTCGCCGACGCGTAGTCCCTCCTCCTCCGGTGAGCGGGCGGTCTCCTCGGAGGGCGCCCGCCCACCGGGACTACGCCCGACTCACACCGTCGCGCGCTCGACGCGGCCGGCGAAGCGGTCGATCTCGGCGTTGCCGTCCAGCGCCCCGAGCTCGAGGTCGTAGCTCCGGCTCTCGCCGGCGGCGAGCTCGATCAACTCGCCGCGCTCCCGTGCGTCGAGCCGGCCCGCTGTGCGGTTCGTGCACGGCTCGATGCCGACGACGTACGTCCCTTCGCCGAGCGTCCGCCAGACGAAGTGGTGGGGCAGCTGCGCGCGGTCGAAGACCTGGTACAGGCCCACGCCGAGACGCCGGTTGACGACGGCGGCAGGAACGCTCCCGTCCGGCTCGCCGCCGAGCTCGTGCTCGAAGACCTGCTCCACGAAGCCGGCTGCGGGCGCGGCGAGCCGCCGATAGCCCTCGACCGCGTGGTCGCCGCGGGCAGTAGCGCCCGTGGCTGCAACGAGAATCTCCGCTCCCTCGTCGACGACCGGGAAGCCCGCGTTGACGTGGTAGAGCAGCATGTGCGGGGTGCGATCGTGACCCACGTTCTCGACCACGTCATGGACGTGCAGTCGCGATGCGCCGATGCGTGCCTCGATGCGCCGGCGCAACACGAGTTGCTCGCCGAACACGGTCGCCACCTGCGTCTCGCCGTCGGCGTAGAGCACACACTCGTCACCGTCCCAGCGCTCGCCGTAGCCGACGAGGCGCGCGGGCCGGTTCGAGATCCTGCCGTGCAGGCCGAACGTCTCGGTCTGCTTGGGCGGGTAGTGGTACTGCGCCGCCGTGTCCTTCGCCATGAACAGGCTGTGCTCGATGCCGCAGGTGACGAGCAGCCCGCCGCCGAACGTGCGGAAGAAGCCGAGCCCCTCGGGCTCGGAGTACCAGGGGCCTTCCACGCCGACGCCCGAGATCCACGCCAGGGGGACGCCGCGCAGCTCGCAGCGGCCGATGTCGAAGGCGCGGTCGACCAGCACGTCGAACGCGAACCCCGTGCCGGTGCGGAACTCGAGCATGCGCACGCCGCGTGCGCCGCCGTCGCCGAGCGTGACGAGCCGGACGCCCGCCACCTGGTCGATCCTGCCGACGCGCCGTGCCAGCTCCCCACGGCTCCAGGCGTGGCCGAAGAGGTCAGGCATCCCGGTCTCCTCCCTTCCGTGCGATCACGTCACCCTGTCGCGGATCTGGGAGGCGCCGTGCGAGGCGCCGTACACCGAGTAACCGCCGTCGACGACCAGCGACTGCGCGGTGACGAAGCCCGACGCCGGGAGGCAGAGGAGCAGCACCGCGCCCGCCACATCTTCCGGCTGCGCGATGCGACCGGCGGGCGTCCGCTCGGTGATTTCGTGTTCGTCCAGGATGCCGCGCGCGATTGCATCGGCGACCATGGGCGTGCGCACGGGGCCCGGCAGGACGGCGTTGACCCGGACGCCCCGCCCCGCCCACTCCACGCCCAACGTCTGCGTCAGGCCGACGATGCCGGCCTTGCTCGCGGCATACGGTGCACGACCCGGCAGGCCCATCCTGGCACTCAGCGACGACACGTTCACGATCGAGCCCTTGCCCGCGTCGAGCATGAGACGACCGAACGCTCGGCAGCAGCGGTACACGCCCGTGAGGTTCACGTCGAGGACGGATTCCCAGTCGTCGTCCGTGAACGACTCGGCCGGCCCGATCCGGTTCACGCCGGCGTTGTTCACGAGAATCGTCGGCGTCCCGATCCGCCGTACGATCTCGGCCGCAGCGTTGTCGACGGCCACCGTGGAGCGAACGTCCATCGCGAGGCCGATGTGCTCCCTGCCGAGCGTCGCTGCGACGCCCTCCGCTGCCTCTGCGTCGCGCGACGTCACGGCCACCTGGGCTCCGGCGTCCGCCAGAGTGTGTGCGATCGCCTCGCCGATCCCCTTCGTCGCGCCCGTGACGACGGCGACCTCGCCGGTGAGGTCGCTCATCGTGTCGACCGCTTCGGCTGACCGCTCAGTGCATCACCCAGCCGCCGTCGATCGCGACCATCTGGCCCGTCACGAACGCGGACGCGTCGCCGGCCAGGAAGGTGACGAGGTTGCCGACGTCCTCCGGCGTCCCCCGCCGCTTGAGCGACTGGCTTTCGAGGACGAGTCGGTTGTACCCCTCGGGGTCGGGATGGATCTTCTCCGCGTCGGTGGGGAACGCGCCCGGCGCGATGCAGTTCACGGTGATCCCCTCCGGCCCGAGCTCGCGCGCGAGCGCGCGTGTGAACCCGAGCACGCCGCCCTTCGACGTCACGTAGGAGAGCAGGTTCGACCAGCCGCCGAAGAGCGTGATCGATGCGACGTTGACGATCCTGCCGCGCCCTCTGGCCGTCATGGACGGGTGGCAGGCGCGCCCGCAGAGGAAGTAGCCCTTCACGTTGACGGCGAGGACTGCGTCCCATTCCTCCTCGGTGATCTCCGTCCAGGGTCGCGACGGGTAGATGGCCGCGTTGTTGACGAGGATGTCGATCCCGCCGAGCGTGGCAACGACCTCGGCCGCCATGGCGTCGGCGGACTCCTTTCGCGAGACGTCGGCCACGATCGCCACGGCCGTTCCTCCTGCGGCCCGGACCTGCTCGGCCCGGGCTGCGCTCTTCTCCTCTGTCAGGTCGACGCACGCGACGGCCGCGCCGGCGGCCGCGAGCGAGGTGCAGATGCCCTCGCCCAGCCCGCCGCCCGCGCCCGTCACCACGGCAACGCGCCCGTCCAGCCGGAACGGATCGTTGCTCAACGACCTGCCTCTGGCGGCATGGTCTCGGCCAGGGCGACTGCCCGCCCTTCGCGGGCCGACCGGTACGCGGCCTCCACGAGTGCCATCGTGCCGATCGTCGTCCGCCCCGAGATCGCCGGCTCCGTGTCCTCCTGGATCGCGCGCATGAGTTGACCCATCGTGCCCTTGAACGCCTGGGGGAACCACCGCTCCTCCCAGCTCGGACGCTCCCAGCTCCCTTCCATGGCGCGGGTCGTCCAGGTGATCGTCGAGGGGCTGCCGGCCGGATAGTCGGGCCAGCCGATCGTGCCCTTGGCGATGCCCTCCGTGCCCTCGACGCGCCACTGGATGTTGTGGTCGGCCCACGTGTAACAGTTGTCAAGACCGATCGCGCGGAGCCCGTTGGCGTACTCGAGGATGTAGAACGCCATGCCGTCCTCGTGTGGGAAGTCATGGCTCGGGTCCTCCCGGACGGACACCAGGATTCGCTCGGGGTCGCCGAACTGGTACCGAAACGCGTCGAGGTGGTGGATCGACATGTTGAGGAGGGCGATGCGGCCGTACGGCTTGATGAACTCCTGCCAGTGCGGTCGCGCGTTCATCACGATCTCGGCAACGACGGGCTCACCGAGGTCGCCTGCGTCGAGCAGCGTCTTGAGTGCCCGCATCGACTGGTCGTAGCGCATGTTGTGGTTGACGCCGAGCTTGACGCCCGCCTCGTCGCACAGACGCACCATCTCGACCGCCTCGTCGAGCGAGAACGCGACCGGCTTCTGCGCCAGGATGCCCTTGACGTGCGGCCGCTTGACCGCCTCGCGGACGATGCCGAGCTGCTGGTCGGGCGGGAACGCGATGTCGACGATCTCGACGCGCTCGTCGTCGAGGAGGTCCTGCCACGTGTCGTACACCGTGGCCACGCCGCGCTCGTCGGCGGCGGAGTGGGCGTGCGCCGGCGTTCGCGACGCGAGCGCGACGACGTTGAACCCGGCCTCCGCGTAGGCCACCAGGTGGATGTCCTTCATGATGAAGCCCGCGCCGACGCAGCCGATGCCGTAGTCCGTCTTCGGTGGCAGATCCGGGCCCGTGTGGAGATCGATTTCAGCCATCTCGTGCCTCAGCCGCGCACGCCGAGCTCGGCCATGATCGCGGCAGTCCCGTCATAGGCCTTCTGTGCCCACGCGACGATCTCGTCCGGGTTCGGCGCGTACTCGAGCTCGATCGAGACGGTGCCGTCGTAGCCGGTGTCGCGGATGGCGGCGAGGTACTCCTTGATCGGCGTCACGCCCATCCCGGCGGGCATGTCGCCGTGCACCTTGCCGTCGCAGTCGGAGAGGTGGATGTGACCGATCAGGCCCTTCAGCTCGGCGACCTCCTCGAACGTGCAGTCGGACAGGTGCAGGTGCGAGATGTCGGCGTTGGCCCGAACGGCGGGATGGCCGATCTCCTTGACGAAGCGCGCCAGTTCGTGCACGTCCTTCAGCAGCGCCTCGTTGAACGGCTCCAGCTCGAGCACGATCTCGAGGCCCTTCGAGTGGGCGTATTCGCCGGCTTCCTTGACCATCGCCTTCGCCATGTCCCAGATGGCCGGGCGCGGGAACACCTCACCGTCCCAGTAGTACTCGCCGACGACGAGCAGCACGTTGCGGGCGCCGAGGAACGCGCCCTGGTCGACGTACGCCTTGATTCGGTCGAGCGTGAAGCGGCGCACGGACGGGTTGAAGTCGACGATGCCGAACGCCACGCAGACGACGGAGCGGATCGGCAGGCCGGCCTCCTCGCACGCCGCCTTGATCTCCGCGCGCTCCGCGTCGGTGATGTCGAGAGGATCCTCGAAGATGTCGTAGGTGTCGAACCCGATCTCCTTCGCCTTCTTGATTCCCTCGAGCCGCCCGACGGGCGTGTCGAACCAGATCGAGGAGATGATCCCGAGCTCCATCGCATGCCTCCTTGAGTCGTTTAGTCGTTGACCGGTGTCCAGCGTAGGCCGGACGGATCCTCCTGTGCACGCCCCTGCCGCACGAGGTCCCGCAGGTGGGCCCTGAGCGAGCCGGCCAGCTCGTTCGGCATCGACGTGAACGGGCCCAGCTGCGCGTCTCCGAGCTCGAGCACCTGCGGGAGCGTCAACTCGCCCGCCTCGGCCAGGGCCTGCTCGGCGATCCGTCCCGCGTCCTCGACGAACGCGACCGTGTCCGCGAGGAAGCGCCCGACCTGCTCGCCCTCGATCACGTCGTAGTGCGCCGTCAGCAGCCGCTGAGGCGCGAGGGCCTGCAGCGTGCGCGCCGCGCCGAGGTATCCCTCGACGTCGAAGTAGGGGGGCGGGTGGATCACGTTTCCGTCCATGTCCAGCAGGCCGCGACCCATCACGGCGTCGATCACGATCGCCGTGCGGGAGGCCGGGTCCCAGAGGCCGAGGTGGCCGGGGGTGTGGCCGGGAAGGTGGAGCACCTCCACCGTGAGCCGTGGCCCCAGCCGGATCCGCTCGCCCGCGCGGAGGTGGATGTCGACCGGCGTGTCGGGGCCGATCGCGTCGCGCAGCCAGGCGAAGACGTCCGGCTCGTAGGCGAGGCCGTACTCGGCGTACCAGCCGTAGCGCTCCCGCATGATCGCGTCGGCGCTCTCGATCCAGGGCACGTCGAGCTCGTGGGCGAGGAACAGCGCGCGCGGAGCCGCCTCCTTGATCGCCGCGTTGCCGCCGTAGTGGTCGACGTCGGCGTGCGAGTTGAGCACCAGGTCGGGCTGGAGCCCGTCGAGGAACGGCAGGATCACCTCGGCCGGTGTCTCCTTGACCCCCGTGTCGACGAGGAGCGACAGCTCGTCGCTGAGCAGGTACTGCGAGAACGGCCGAGGGCCGAGCACGCTCTCGATCCGGTGAATGCCGGGGGCTACCTCCATCGCTCGCTCCAGCTGCGGGTCACTCGCTCTCCTCTCCGGGGGTCGCCGTACCGAGGGCGTAGAGGCCGATCACGAACTCGTGGTGCCGGCTCAGGATCTCGAGCAGCACGCGCTGCGCCTCCTCGGGGTCGCCTCGCTCGATCGCGTCGACGAGTGCGAAATGGGCGTCGACGCTGTACTGCAGGCTCCCGAAGCGGCTGATGCCCGCCGTGGCGGCAAGCTCGATGTCCTTGCGGATGAGCCCGCTCAGCTGATGCATCGCCTGGCGCAGGAAACGGTTGTGCGCCGCTTCGGCGACGAGGAGGTGGAACTCGACGTCGACGTCGGGGTAGGCGTCGGCGGCGGAGACGACGTCCTGCATCCGCGCCACCACCTCGCGCAGGCGCTGGACGTGGTCGGCTGAGGCGCGCTCCGCGGCCATCTCCACGATCTGCAGGCCGAGCAGCTCCCGGGCTTCGATCAGCTCCTCGACTTCCTTCCGTGTCACCGGTGCGGTGGAACGGACGGGGAGCCGGCTCTCCTCGGCCACGAACGTGCCGCGGCCGTGTCGGGTCTCGACGAGCCCGTCCCCGATCAGGATGCTGATCGCCTCACGCGCCGACCCGAGACTGACCTCGTAGCTCGCGGCGATGTCGCGGTGGCCGGGGAGCTGGTCGCCGGGATGCAGGACACGCGCCTCGATCTGCGAGCGGAGCTCTCCGGCGATCAGGGCTGGCAGGGTGATGCGCTCGCCTCCGCTCGTGAGAGACAGTGAACTTCCCTTTCTCGCGCTCGGGTCTCGCGTTCGGAACAGTTCGACCGCTGGACGGTAACAACCGGCTCGATGCTAGTCAAAAGGACCGCCGCGGCAACAGCGACAGGAGCCGCAACACGTCTGTTACGGGTTCGCGCTGACGATCCGACTCCCCGCTAGACAAGGTTCGAGGCATACCGTAGAGTGTCGCTCTGACCGGCGGAGCAGCCGTCCTGGATCGCGGAGCAGGAGCGTCGAGCCACTGTTCGGAACACTGTGTCAAGAGAAGCGTCACCGGCATCCGCGCCAGGCTCGCGGTCGGCCAACTTTCGCGATCTCCTGTCCGTCCTGGACATCGACTGTGACGCTACGACGAA
>DAIOGR010000077.1:0-8660 GCA_036745155.1 Gaiella sp. | reverse complement strand
TATCCGCGATGAGCGTGAACTGGCTCACGACGAGCACCTCCCCGCCGAGGTCCAGCACCGACCGATCGAGCTTGCCGGCAGGGCTCTCGAACAGCCGCAGCCGCGCCGCCTTGCGCGCCAGCCGCTCCGCGTCCGCGACCGTGTCACCGGCGGCGACGCCCAGCAGGACGAGCAGTCCCGGCCCGCAGCTACCGGTTTCACGGCAGTCCACCGAGACAGACGCGCTCGTCACCCGCTGGATCACCGCTCGCATGCGCCGATTCTCCCGAAATCCCTCATCCAAGGGACGTTGACTGCCGATAGGAGCAGCGTGGAAGCAGCCCGCAGCCCACTGCCCGCGCTCGGTGCGCTGCTCATTCGTGACGGCGCCATCACGCCGGAGCAGCTCGAGGACGCCCTCGCCGAGAAGCGCGTCACACCCGAGAAGCGCCTCGGCGAGATCCTGGTCGAGCGCGGCTATGCGACGCGCACACAGGTCACGCGCGTGCTGGCCGAGCAGCACGAGCTCGAGTTCATCGAGCTCGACTTCCCCGCGATCGAGGTCGAGGCGGCAATGCTGCTGCCCGAGAACCTCGCCCGACGCTACCTGGCGCTCCCGATCCACTTCCTCGAGGACGGCTCGGTCATGGTCGCCGTGGCCGACCCCACCAACGTCATGTTCTCGGACGAGCTGCGGCTTGCCCTCGGCGTGCCGGTGCGCGTCTGCGTCGCGGCCGCGGACGCGATCGAGAGCGCGATCAACCGTATCCACGCCGAGGCGACGGTCGACATCGAAGAGGTCATCACCGACGCCGCCGAGACCGAGGACGACGCCACGGTGCTCGACCTCGAGCACGACACCCCGGCGGTCGTGTTCATCAACCGCGCCATCTCGAAGGCGCTCGACTACGGCGCCTCCGACATCCACTTCACGCCACAGGCGCGACGCGTGTTCGTCCGCATCCGCGTCGACGGCGTCATGCGCGAGCTGACCTCGATCGCCGGCTCCCACGCCTCGGCCATCTCCAGCCGCCTCAAGATCATGGGCGGCCTCGACATCGCCGAGCGCCGCGCCCCGCAGGACGGACGCGTCTCGATCAAGCGCGGCGGCCAGAGCATCGACGTCCGCATCGCGATCCTGCCGACGACGCACGGGGAGAAGGTGACGCTGCGCATCCTGGCGCAGGGCGAGGCTCCGGACTCGCTGGACGCCCTCGGCATGTGGCCGCGCAGCAGGGCAGCGCTCGAGCGCGCCATCAAGCAGCCGTTCGGCGCCGTGGTCGTCGTGGGGCCGACCGGGTCGGGCAAGACGACGACGCTCTACACGTGCCTGCAGGTGCTGAACACGACCGACCGGCAGCTGACGACGATCGAGGATCCTGTCGAGTATCGGGCCGCCGGCCTCGACCAGATCGAGGTGAACCCGCGCGCCGGCCTCACGTTCGCGAACGGCCTCCGGACGATCCTCCGCTCCGACCCCGACGTGCTGCTCGTCGGCGAGATCCGCGACGAGGAGACCGCGCAGATCGCGTTCCGCGCGGCCATGACCGGCCACCTCGTGCTCACGACGCTGCACGCGCAGACGGCGGCTGCGGCGATCCAGCGCCTGACCGACATGAACATCGACCGGAGCATCCTGGCGACGTCGATCAACTGCATCATCGGCCAGCGGCTGGCGCGCCGGATCTGCCAGAACTGCGCCGAGCCGTACACGCCCGAGCCGGAGGAGCTGCACGCCCTTCGTGTTCCGGACGGGTACGGCGAGCTGACGCTCTACCGCGCCGTCGGGTGCCACGAGTGCGGCACCACGGGCTACCGCGGGCGCGTGCCGCTCTTCGAGGTGCTGACGATGACGGACGAGATCGCGATGCTCGTCGGTGCGCCCACCCGCGAGATCGAGGCGATGGCGGTCGCCCAGGGGATGTTCACCCTCCGCGAGGACGGCATCCGCCTCGCCGTCGCAGGGATCACCACCCTCTCCGAGGTGCGCCGGGTCGCCGGAGACGCGGCCACGTAACCTACGGCCGATGGCCGTCGTCGAGTTGCGCGACCGGGTCGCGATAGCGGAGCTCTGCCGGCGCAATCGGTTCCTCCACGTCTACGAGCTCGGCGACCTCGACGAGTTCTTCTGGCCGCACACGCGCTTCGCCGGCTGGCGCACCGGCGGTCGCCTCACACAGCTCGCGCTCCTCTACACGGAGCCGCAGCCACCCGTGCTGCTCGCGCTCGCCGAGGAGCCGCACGCCGAGATGGCGGCGCTGCTGACAGCGCTCCTCCCCGCGCTCCCGCCGCGGCTGTACGCGCACGCCACGCCGTTCCTGTTCGAGACGATCGCACGCCGCTACCACGTGGAGTCCCACGGTCGCCACCTGAAGCTGGGACTGACCGACACGTCCCGCCTCGACACGGGTGACGCCGAGCTCCTCGGCCCGTCCGACCAGGACGAGGTCACCTCGTTCTACGAGCGTGCGTATCCCGGCACCTGGTTCGTGCCTCGCATGCTCGAGACCGGGCGCTACGTCGGGGTGCGCGAGCGCGGCGAGCTCGCCTGTGTGGCGGGCGTCCACGTCTACTCGCCCACCTGGCGCGCGGCGGCGCTCGGGAACGTCGCCACGCTGCCGGAGCTGCGCGGGCTTGGCCTCGCGACGAGAGCGTGCGGGGCGCTGTGCCGCCTGCTGCTCGGCGACGGCATCGACACGATCGCGCTCAACGTGCGGGCAGACAACGCGCCGGCCATCGCCGCCTACCGCCGGCTGGGCTTCGAGACGGCCGGCGAGTACGTCGAGGCGGAGCTCGTGACGCGATAGCGTCTAGCCGGTGCGTCCGGGCATCGAGGACTACGGGCTCGTCGGCGACCTGCGCTCGGCGGCACTCGTCAGCCGGCAGGGGTCGATCGACTGGCTCTGCCTGCCCCGCTTCGACAGCGGCGCGTGCTTCGCGTCTCTGCTCGGTGGGCGCCGGCACGGCTCCTGGTCGATCGCCCCCGCGGGAGAGCACCGGGCGCTCGACCGGTGCTACCGCGGCGACACGCTCGTCCTCGAGACGGAGCTCGGCTCCGCGGACGGGGTCGTCCGGCTCGTCGACTTCATGCCGCTCGGCCTCGGGGGCGGCAACGTCGTTCGCATCGTCGAAGGCGTTCGGGGCCGCGTACCGGTGCACATGCAGCTCACGCTCCGCTTCGACTACGGCTCCATCGTCCCCTGGGTGAGGCGGCAGGAGGACGGCATCGTCGCGGTCGCAGGCCCGGACGGCATCGTCCTACGCACCCCGGTCGAGCTCGTCGGCAGGGACCTGCACACCGAGGCGACGTTCACGATCGCCGCCGGCGAACGGGTGCCGTTCGTGCTCTCGTGGTTCTCGCCGCCCGGCGCGCCGCCCGCGCCCGTCGATGCGGAGGAGGCGTTGCGGGCAACCGAGCGCGACTGGGAGCGGTGGGTCGGGGCGTGCCGGCACACCGGCCGCTTCAGGGATCCGCTCGTGCGCTCCCTCGTGACGCTGCGGGCGCTCACCTACGAGCCGACGGGGGGTATCGTCGCCGCTCCGACGACGTCGCTGCCCGAGCACCTCGGCGGCGTGCGGAACTGGGACTACCGCTTCTGCTGGCTCCGCGACGCGACCCTGACCCTGCTGGCGTTCCTCCGCGCGGGGTATGAGGAGGAGGCGCGCGCCTGGCGCGACTGGTTCCTGCGTGCGATCGCAGGCTCGCCCGACGCCCTTCAGATCATGTACGGCGTCGGCGGGGAGCGGCGCCTCACCGAGGTGCTCCTGCCGTGGCTGCCCGGGTACGAGAGCTCGGCGCCGGTACGGATCGGCAACGACGCCTCGCACCAGCTCCAGCTGGACGTGCACGGCGAGGTGGCCGACGCGCTCTACCAGGCGCGGGTCGCGGGCCTCGACGCCTCCCCGGACGCATGGGCGCTCGAGCGGAAGCTGCTCGACTGGCTGGAGTCCGGCTGGCACCTGGCCGACGAGGGCATCTGGGAGGTGCGGGGGCCCCGCCGGCACTTCACCCATTCGAAGGTGATGGCGTGGGTCGCCTTCGACCGGGCCATCCGCAGCGTCGAGCGCTTCGAGCTTGCGGGACCGGTCGACCGCTGGCGCGCGGAGCGAGAGGCGGTGCACAGCGAGGTCTGCGACGAGGGCTATCACGCCGGGCTCCGCTCCTTCGTGCAGTCGTACGGCTCCGACCGCCTCGACGCGAGCCTGCTGATGATCCCGCTCGTCGGCTTCCTGCCCGCCGGCGACGAGCGCGTTGCCGGCACCGTGGCCGCGATCGAGCGCGACCTCCTCCGCGACGGTCTCGTTGAGCGCTACCGGGCAGACGAGGAGAACGTCGAGGTCGACGGGCTGCCGCCCGGCGAGGGGGCCTTCCTGCCGTGCTCGTTCTGGCTCGCCGAGGTGCGCGCGCTACAGGGACGCAGCGCCGAGGCGGAGCAGCTCTTCGAGCGGCTGCTGGGGCTGCGCAACGACCTGGGCCTCCTCTCGGAGCAGTACGACCCGGTGGCCGGCCGGCTGCTCGGGAACTTCCCGCAGGCGTTCACGCACCTCGCGCTCGTCACCGCGGCCCTGCAGATCGACGAGGGCAGGACGGCCCGCACACCCTGAGCGCCCGGCTGCGGGCTGCGCGGTCACCGGTGCCCGAAGTGATGGGCCCGCGGTAACGCGGCACCCACGTCGCCCTCGGCGACCTGCCGGGCGAGCGGGCCGAGGGTCTCGATCCCGGCGACGAGGATGTTGCGGTTCTCCCCCACGCGCTCGTAGCGCCCGCGGGCGAGCAGCAGAGGCTCCCCGCGCACGATACCCCGGTGCCGCTCGTACACCTGTGAGGGCACGACCAGGTTGACCTGCCCGTGCTCGTCCTCGAGCAGCATGAACACGATCCCCTTCGCGGTACCGGGGCGCTGCCGGGCAATCGCGAGCCCCGCGAACGCGACGCCCGCGCCGTGAGGAGCCTCGTGCAGCTCGGCGCTCGAGAGCGTCCCGGCCGGAAGGTGCCGGCGGAGGAGCGCCAGCGGGTGCGTTCCCACCGAGAGCCCCGTCTGCCGGTAGTCGGCGAGCATCCGCTCCCAGCGGGTGAGGTCACGCAGCAGCGGGGTCGCTGCGGTCGGGTCGAGCGCGAGCGTGAGCTGCTTCTCCGCCCCGTTCGTGCCGGGCACGGAATGGGGGCGGGTCGCGAGGCCGAGCTCCCACAGCAGGTCGCGACGCCGAGGGCCGAAGCCGTCGCAGACTCCCCCCTCGACGAGCGCAACGAGGCCATCCCCGGACAGCGGCACCCGGCGCGCCAGATCGCCGACATCCCGGTACGGGCCGTTGCTCTCGCGCTCGGCGACGAGCGCGCCGGCATCGTCCGCCCCCACCGACTGAACGTACGCCAGGCCGATGCGGACGGCCTGGCGCGCGAGCGTAGCTTGTGACACTGTGTCACTTGGGTTCTCTGCGCGCTCGTCCAGAGGCTCGAGCGAGCACCACGCCAGGCTGAGATTCACGTCGGGGGAGCGCACCTCCACCCCGCGCCGCTGCGCGTCGCGCACGAGGCTCGCCGGAGGGTAGAAGCCCATCGGCTGCGCGTTCAGGAGCGCGCACAGGAACTCTGCCGGATAGTGGTGGCGCAGCCACTGCGACTGGTAGGCGAGCAGCCCGAACGCGGCCGCGTGCGACTTCGGAAAGCCGAAGCCGGAGAAGCCGACGAGCTTGTCGTAGACGAGGGTCGCGGTCTCCTCCGTGACGCCGTTCGCGACGGCCCCCTCGACGAAGCGGGCGCGGTGCGCCTCGAGCGCGGCCCGGCTGCGCTTGCGGCTCATCGCCCGCCGCAGCCCCTCCGCCTCTCCGACCGTGAACCCGGCCAGCGCGATCGCCACGTCGAGCACCTGGTCCTGGAAGACGACGACGCCGAGCGTCGCGGCGAGCGGCCCGCGCAGGCACTCGTGGTCGACCGGGTAGACGAACGACGGGTCCTCGCGCAGCCGCCGCCGGTTGTCGATGTACGGGTGCACCGCCTTACCCTGGATGGGGCCGGGCCGCACGAGCGCGACCTGGACCGTGAGGTCGTCGATCGTCTCGGGACGCGTGCGCAGGAGGCTCTGCATCTGCGCCCGGCTCTCGATCTGGAACGTGCCGACCGTGTCGGCTCGCTGGATCTCCGCGAACACGTCGGGATCGTCGAGCGGGATGCGCGAGAGGTCGATCGGCTCGCCGTACGCCTCCGCGATCTTCTCCACGCAGTCCTCGACCGCGGACAGCATCCCCAGCCCGAGCAGGTCGATCTTGAGGAAGCCGGCGTCGGCGCACGAGTCCTTGTCCCACTGGCACAGCTGCCTTCCCGCCATCGCCGCCGGTTGCACGGGGACGAGGTCGATCAGCGGACGGGACGAGATCACCATGCCGCCCGGATGCTGGGAGACGTGGCGCGGCAGCCGGGCGATCTCCGCGGTGAGGAAGCGGAAGGCGCGCCAGCGCTTCGAGAGCAGCTTGCGCTCGGCGTCGGGAAGTGCCGCCACCTCGTCGGCGACCCGGCCGGCGTCCCAGCCGTCGGTGACCCGGGCGAGCCGCTCGAGCTCGGCGTGCGGCAGGCCGAGCGCCTTGCCGACGTCCCGGATCGCGCCCCGCGAGCGATAGGTGGCGAAGCTCGCGACGAGCGCGGCATGCTCGTGGCCGTAGCGCTCGGTGACGGCGACGATCAGCTTCTCGCGGATGTCGCGCGGGAAGTCGAGGTCGATGTCGGGGACGGAGGCGAGCTCCCGGTTGAGGAAGCGCCCGAGCGAGAGGTCGTTGGCGACCGGGTCGACGTGCGAGAGCCCGGTCAGGTAACAGACGATCGAGCCGACGGAGCTGCCGCGGCCCCGGCCGGGCGGCAGGAAGCGGCGCGGCGAGCCCGGGCCGCGCACCTGCAGCGCGCATTCGCGGGCGAGCTCGAGCACCTCCCAGTGGAGGAGGAAGAAGCCGGCGAGCCCGAGCTCGTCGATGAGAGCGAGCTCGCTCTCCAGCCGCGCGCGGGCCCTGGCAAGTAACACTGTGTCACTTGGGGGGTAGCGCTCGGCGAACGCGTCCGAGCAGATCGCGGCCAGCTGCCGGATCGCCGGCTCGGCCGCATCGGAGAAGTCCGGGTAGCGATAGCCGAGCTCGCGGGTGAGGTCGAACTCGAGCCGCTCGGCGAGCGCGACCGTGCGGGCGGCGGCGGCCGGGTCGATCCGGGCGAAGCGCTCGGCCATCTCGGCGGGAGCGAGCAGGACGCTCTCGCGGTTGCCCCGCCGCTCCTGCTCACAGCCGTCGAGAGACGTGCGGCAGCGAATGGCGACGAGTGTGTCCTGCAGGAGCGCACGGCGCACGGCATGCGCATGGACGTTGCCCGTGGCGACGGTGGTGACGCCGAGGTGCTCCGCAAGGTCGCGCAGCGCCGCGTTGCGGCGCGTGTCGCCGCGCGCGAACGGCCTTTGCAACTCGACGTGGAAGCGCTCGCGGCCGAAGGCACGGGCGAGCCGCGCGGCGGCGTCCGGGTCGTGTACGGCGAGGCCGCTGCGCGCACAGCCGGAGAGGCAGACGAGGCCGTCGGCATGCTCCTCCACGAAGGCCTGCTCGACGGACGGCGGCAACGGCTCGCGATCCTCCCGCCCCGGCCGGCGGGTCCCGGCATGCGCCTCGGTGAGGATGCGGCAGAGGTTGGCGTAGCCGCGGCCCGTCTCGACGAGCAGCGTCACGTGGGCCCCGCCGGCGAGGGTCACCTCGGCACCGGTGATCGGCCGCACGCCGAGATCCTTGGCGGCGTGGGCGAACTCGAGCGAGCCGTAGACGCCGTCGTGGTCGGTCAGCGCCAGCGCCGGATAGCCGAGCTCGGCGGCGCGGGCGGCGAGCTCCTCCGGCAGTGAAGCACCGTCGAGGAACGAGTACGACGAGTGGCAATGGAGCTCGACGTACGTCATCTGCTGCCGCCATGTTCCCGCCGATCGTCGTCACCGACGGACCGGAGAGAACGGTGAGGCCTGCCCGAGCACTGGCCTTCCGTCGTTGCGAGGCTGATACTTCCGGCATGGACTGGGACACGCTCGTGATCGAGATCACCGGCAGGCACCCAGGGATCCGATCGTCCTCGATGTTCGGGATGCCCTGCCTCAAGCGCGACAACGGCAAGGTCGTCGCAGGGTCCTGGAAGGACGGCGGGATCACCGTGAAGCTCACGGACGCATCGCAACGCGAGACAGCTCTTGCGCTCCCGGGCGTGGCGCTGTTCGACCCGGGCATGGGACGCGTGATGAAGGAGTGGGTGCACGTGCCCGCAGCGCAGAGCAGCCGCTGGCTCGAGCTCGTCGAGCAGGCGATCTGACGTGGCGGAGCCCCCGGCTCTCCCCGGCCGCGAGTAGTCGGCGCCTTGAAGCCCCGTGAGCGCTACGACGACATCGTCGACGCGATCACCGCCTGGCACCCGCATTGCCGCGCCTCGAAGGTGTTCGGGATGCCGTGCGTGAAGCGGGCCGGGCGGGTCGTGTTCGGCTTCTCGCGCACCGGGATGGTGTTCAAATTGACCGACCCGGCGGCACATGCCCGTGCGCTCGCGGTGCCGGGCGCGCACCTGTTCGACCCGTCCGGCCGCGGTGAGCCGTTCCGGCAGTGGGTGGTGGTGCCACCGCGTCAGGCGGGCGAATGGGAGGCGCTCGCCTACGAGGCGCTCGGCCAGGATCACACGAGCC
>DAIOGR010000076.1:4314-8732 GCA_036745155.1 Gaiella sp. | reverse complement strand
CAGGGCAACGAGGGCCAGATCTCGGAGGACGGCCACGCGGTGCTGATCCAGTTCAGCCCGAAGGGGTCGTACGACGAGGCGACCTCGTACATCGACACGATCACGAATGCCACGGCGCAGGTGCAGAAGGCCAACCCCGACTACTACATCGGTCAGGCAGGCTCGGCCTCGACGGGGAAGGCGCTCGACAAGATGTTCAACTCGCAGCTCGCGCGCGCCGGGGCGATCTCGATCCCGATCACGCTCGTGATCCTGCTGCTCGTCTTCGGCTCGCTCGTCGGGGCCGCGATCCCGCTCGGGCTCGCGCTCACCGCCGTGTTCGCGACCATGGGGCTCGTCGCACTGCCGAGCCAGATCGTCCCGATGGACGAGGCGATCTCCGAGGTGATCCTCCTGATCGGCCTCGCGGTGGGCGTCGACTACTCGCTCTTCTACATCCGCCGCGAGCGGGACGAGCGGCGGGCCGGTCGCAGCGAGTCGGCCGCGCTCGAAGCTGCCGCAGCGACGTCCGGTCGTGCAGTGCTCATCTCGGGCTTCACGGTGATGATCGCGATGGCCGGCATGTTCTTCTCCGGCGACAAGACGTTCATGTCCTTCGCGATCGGCACGATGATGGTCGTCGCCGTCGCGATGATCGGCTCCCTCACCGTCCTGCCCGCCATGCTCTCGTGGCTCGGCGACCGGGTCGACAAGGTGCGGGTGCCGCTGATCTGGCGGCTGAAGCGTGACGACGGCGAGAGCCGCCTCTGGACCGCCGTGCTCGACCGCGTGCTGCGACGCCCGCTCGTCTCGGCGCTCGCGGCCACGGCGGTCCTGGTCGCCCTCGCGATCCCGGCGCTGAGCCTCCACACCTCGCAGTCCGGCTTCGACGCGCTGCCGAAGTCGATGAAGGAGGTGCAGTCGTTCAACAGGGTGCGGGCGGCGTTCCCCGGCGGAGCCGATCCGGCGGTCGTCGCCATCAAGGCCGACGCTTCCGACCCGCGTGTCCAGTCAGCCGTCGCCCAGCTCGAGCAGCAGGCGCTCGCGTCCGGCAAGGCTCTCGAGCCGATCCACGTCGAGAGCTCGCCGGACGGCACAGTCACCCGCGTCGACATCCCGCTGATCGGCGGTGGCACCGACGCAACCTCGAACGACGCGCTCGACACGCTCCGCGACCAGATCATCCCGGCGACGGTGGGCAAGATCCCCGGTGCCGAGGTGGCCGTGACGGGTGCGACCGCCGGCTCGAAGGACTGGAACGAGAAGATGAAGTCGTCGGCGCCGCTCGTGTTCGCCTTCGTGCTCAGCTTCGCATTCCTGCTCCTGCTCGTCTCGTTCCGCTCGCTCGTGATCCCGCTCAAGGCGATCCTGATGAACCTGCTCTCCGTGGGCGCGGCCTACGGCGTGCTGGTCGCGGTCTTCCAGTGGGGTTGGGGCGCGAACCTGCTCGACTTCCAGAAGAACGGCGGCATCGCCTCCTGGCTGCCGATGTTCCTGTTCGTGATCCTGTTCGGCCTCTCGATGGACTACCACGTGTTCATCCTCAGCCGGGTCAAGGAGTACTTCGACCGCGGCATGAGCACGGAGAAGGCCGTGGCGGCCGGGATCAGGTCGACCGCCGGCGTCGTCACGAGCGCCGCGGTCGTGATGGTGTTCGTCTTCGGCGTGTTCGCGCTGATGCCGATCATCGACATGAAGGAGATGGGCATCGGCCTCGCGGCCGCCGTCCTGATCGACGCCACGATCGTGCGCGCAGTGCTGCTGCCGGCCACGATGAAGCTGCTCGGGACGTGGAACTGGTACCTGCCGACGTGGCTCGAGTGGCTGCCGCGGCTCGAGCACGAGCGCTCACCGGACGCCGGCGTCCCGGTGGAGGCTCTGCCGGAGCAGGCAGCCGCCTGAGCCTCCCTCGTGCGCACGAAGGGCCCCGGCGTGCCGGGGCCCTTCGTCGTTCTCTCCCTGCGCTCAAGCAGCGACGGGTGCCTTGACGGGGAGCGAAACGGCAAAGCGCCGGATCTCCTCCCAGTCGCGGTGGTCGCCAGCAGGCATGCGGTTGTACGGGAAGGGCATCCGCTCCGGCACGACGACGCCGCCGAAGATCTCGGCCGCGACCGGCGCGAGCTCCGGATAGCGCTCGAGCGCATGCTCGAGCTGGGGCCGCACCTTGTCCTTCTCCGCGGAGTCCGAGCTCAACGGCCCCATCGCGAAGACCGCGAAGGGCACGTGGGCGAGCTCGTCCCGATGGCGGCGCAGGAACCGGCGCGCGTCCCGGTGCAGCCGTGTCATGTAGAGCCCGCTCCCGAGCACGACGAGGTCGTAGCCGGTCGCGTGCCGCACGTCGTGGGCGGCGAGCACGTCGCACTCGACGCCGTCGTCCCGGAGGACGTCTGCGACGAACCGTGCCACCTCCTCGACGGAGCCGTACTTGCTCGCATAGGCGACGAGCACTCGAGCCATGGTGGCCTCCTTCGGTCGCTCTCCCCTCGAGCCTCGCACGGCGCGCGGGCGACGGCATCAGGCCGTGCACGGATCAGGGGTGGCGGAAAGCCGCAGGCCAGAGCCGGTGTCTACGATGTGCTCGCGCCGGAGTAGCTCAGCTGGTCAGAGCACCGCTCTTGTAAAGCGGGGGCCAAGGGTTCGAATCCCTTCTCCGGCTCCACCTTTCCCCGCCGCCTGCTTCGGCTCGGCCGGCCCTCGCGTGCCGCTGAGCACTGCGATCGCGACTCGGTATATAGTGCTGATCGCCACGAAAAGGAGGGCAGACAATGGCGTTCGAGGAGCTGAAGCAGCGCCACGCGGCCATGTGGGGCGCGGGGCCGTTCGAGCGGATCGCGCACACGCTCGGAGAGATGCACGACCTGATGATCGACTCCGTCGAAGCACGGCCCGACGACCTGTGGCTCGACATCGGCTGCGGAACCGGCGAGCTCGCCTTCCTCGCCACCCGCACCGGAGCCACGATCCACGGGGCTGATCTCTCTCCCGTGCTCGTCGAGACGGCCCGGCGGCAGGCCGCGGAGCGAGGCCACGACCCCGTGTTCGAGGTGGCCGACTGCGAGGCGCTCCCCTACGACGACGCGACGTACGACGTCGTCACCTCGTCCGTGGGCGTGATCTTCGCGCCGGATCATCATCGCGTCGCGGCGGAGCTGGCGCGAGTGCTCCGTCCGGGGGGCAGGCTGGCACTGACGGCGTGGACGACCGACGGGACGATCGGCGAGTTCTTCAAGGTGATCGGGAGATTCGCACCACCACCGGCCGAAGGGGCCGGGAACTCGCTCTCGTGGGGTGATGTCGCCTACTGCGAGCACCTGCTCGGCACCGCATTCGACCTCGAGTTCTCGCACCACGACGTCCCCTGGGTGGGCGAGTCGGCGGAAGACCTCTGGAACGAGATGGCGGAGGCGTTCGGCCCGATCGTCGTGCTGCTCCGCACCCTCGACGGCGACGCGGCCGCGGCGTTCCGCGCAGAGGTGATCGACCTCTTCGGTCGGCTCGAGACCGACGCAGGGGTCGTGCTCCCACGGCCCTTCCTGCTCGTGCTCGGGACGAAGCGCTAGAGAGGCTCGAGCCGAAGGGCCCCGGCCGGGGCCCTTCGGCATTCAGGTGGAGACCGCTCAGGCGGGAACGGCGCGCGCGGCTTGGTGCGCGAGGATCTTGCGTTTCACGCGTTGCAGCGCGTTGTCGATCGTCTTCGTGTCGCAGCCGAGCACCTCGGCCATCTGCTCGTACGAGCTGCCGTCGAGGTAGCGGCGCAGGGCCTCGGCTTCCAGCGAGGAGAGCGCGCTGCCGAGGCAGCCGACGAGGCTCTGCAGCTCCTCGGTCGAGATCACGCAGACCGAAGGATCGTTCGTGTTCGGGCCGGGCAGTGCGTCGCCGAGCGTGCACTCGCCCTCGTTGTCCTGGCCGGCAGGTGTGTGGCTGAACGAGACGTAGGTGTTCAGCGGGGAGTGCTTGAAACGCGTGGCGGTCTTGATCGCCGTGATGATCTGGCGCGTCACACACAGCTCGGCAAAGGAGCGGAACGACGTCTCCTTGTCGTGGCGGAAGTCGCGCACGGCCTTGTAGAGGCCGATCATGCCCTCCTGGATCAGGTCGTCGGCGTCGCCGCCCGCGAGGAAGTACGAGCTCGCCTTGAGCCGCACGAAGCCGTGGTAGCGCCGCATCAGCTGGTCGAGCGCGACCTGGCTGCCGTTCCGCGCCTTGATCACGAGCTGCAGATCCTCAAGCTCACGTTGAAGCTTCTGCGGCGTCTTCGGTGCAACGGCTGTGCGGACTGACATCGCTTCTCCCCTGGATATCTGGTGGTTTTCCTGCCGGGCACAACAGGGCCGAAACTGAAGTCTCACCCTGAAGTTGAGGGAGAACGTAGCACCTTCTTGCAAGCGTTACAACCCCATTGCAAGTTTTGCTCGTTGATTAGAACAGGTGTTCGCCCG
>DAIOGR010000076.1:0-4214 GCA_036745155.1 Gaiella sp. | reverse complement strand
GCGACGCTGACGTTGAGCGACTCCACACCGGGCTCGAGCGGAATCGACACGGCGCCGTCGCACGTCTTGCGCACAAGCGGGCGCACACCCCTCCCCTCCGCCCCGAGCACGAGCGCCACACCGCCGGTGAGGTCGGCATCCCACATCGACTGTGGCGCGTCGGCAACGGCGGCATACGACCACAGCCGGGCACTCTTGATCTCGGCGAGATAGCGCGCGAGGTTCGGTACGACCGCGACTGGCAGGTGCTCCACGGCGCCTGCCGACGTGCGACAGACGGCAGCGGTGACCCGCGCCGACCCGTGGGCGGGCACGACGACGCCGGTCGCACCGGCCCCGGCCGCGCTCCGGATCACGGCGCCGAGGTTGTGCGGGTCCGTCACTTGATCGAGGCACGCGAGCAGCGGCAGCTCCGCCGTCGCGAGCTCCCAGGCGTCGGCATACGGGTAGGGCGCGGCCCAGGCGACGACACCCTGGTGATCCGGGCTGCCAGCCGCCTCCGTCAGCTCACGCTCCTTGCGCACGTGCGCGCGAGGCCCCTCGCCGAGCCACTCGAGCTGAGCCGCAGCACGCTCCGAAACCCAGAGCTCGAGCACGTCCCGCCGCCCGCGCAGGGCCTCGCGCACCGCGTTGCGGCCGTAGACGAGCTCGCGCGTCACCGTGACGGCACGAGCTCGAAGCCCGCCGGCACGTCGCGGACCTCCCAGCCCGCCTCGGCGATCGCGTCGCGGAGCCGGTCGGCCTCGGCGAAGTCCTTGCCGGCGCGCGCGTGCTGCCGCTCCACGGCGAGCGCCACGATCTCAGCGGGCGCATCCTCCCGGTCGGCCAGCGCGCCGAGACCGAACAGGGCAAGGCCGCGCCTGAGCTCGACGAGGGCCCCGTCGCGCGCCCACTCGTGCAGGATCGCGAGCGCCGCCGGCGTGTTGAAGTCGTCATCGAGCACGGCTGCGAACGCGTCCCAGTCGCCCGCGGCGCGCGTCTCCCCGCGTAACGCGTTGCGCAAGCCCTCCACCTGCGCCCGCGCCTGGCTCATCGTCTCCGGCGAGAAGTCGATCGGCTTGCGCCAGTGCCCTGTGAGCAGGAACAGGAGAGCGGCCTCGCGCCCCCACTCCGCGATCACCTCCTGGATCGTGGCGACGTTCCCTACCGACTTCGACATCTTCTCGCCCGTGAAGCGCAACATCCCGTTGTGCATCCAGATGCGTGCGAACGGACGCCCGACTGCCTGCGACTGGGCCCGCTCGTTCTCGTGATGCGGGAACACGAGGTCGAGCCCACCCCCGTGGATCAGGAACTCCGCGCCCAGTGTCTTCTCCGCCATGGCCGAGCACTCGATGTGCCAGCCCGGACGGCCCTGACCCCAGGGTGAGTCCCACCAGGTGTCCTCGCCCTCCTTGGTCGCCTTCCAGAGCGCGAAGTCACGTGGATCCTCCTTGAGCGGGCTCGGCTCCTGCTCCTCGACCTGGTCCAGCCGGTGGCCGGACAGGGCGCCGTACGACGGGAAGCTGGCGACGCGAAAGTACACGTCCCCGCCCGCCCGGTAGGCGTGGCCGGAGGCCACGAGCTCCTCGACGAGCGCGACGATCTCGGGGATCGTCTCGGTGGCGAGCGGCTGCTCGTCGGGCATCTCGAGCCCGAAGGACGCGGTGTCCTCGAGGTACCACCGCGTCGCCTCGCGGGCGCGCTCGGCGCTGCGGCCGGGGGCGGCCTCGTAGATCTTGTCGTTCACGTCGGTGATGTTGTGGACGTAGGTGACGTCGTAGCCGCGCTCGCGCAACCAGTTGCGGAGCCAGGCGAAGACGACGAACGGGCGCGCGTTCCCGATGTGGGCGCGCTGGTACACCGTCGGCCCGCAGACGTACATCCCGACCGGAGCGGGCGCCGGTGGCAGCTCGGCGAGGGAGCGGCTGGACGTGTCGTATAGGCGAACGGGCATCGTGCTGTTATAGCGGCGCCGCGCGCGCCGCACGGCCCAGTGCCTCGTCACGTTCGAGCGCAGCCACCACCGTCCACAACTCGGGCCCGCGAGGAGCACCGGTGAGCGCCAGCCGTAGCAGCTTGAGGCTCGCCCCCACCGCCTGCAGCTCCCGCACGATCTCGCGTGCGCCCGCCTCGTCGAGCTCGTCCGGGGCAGGTCCCCGCAGCTCCACGAATCGCTTGAGCGTCGGGCGCGCATCGTCGCCGAGCGCGACCGGATCCGGCTCGAGCAGCTGGCGGGCCATCGCCTTCGCCTCCACGAGCGTGCGTGCGCCACGGAGGGGTCGGGCGAGCCGCACCGGCGCGCCGGCAGAAGCAGCCAGCTCTGCGTCCGACATCTCGGCGATCGCGTCGATCGCGAGGCGGTGCAGGCGTGACAGGTCGAGCCGGACGTCGTGCGCGGGCAGCCCGAGCTCCTGCAGGTAGGCGCGCACCGCTGCGGCCGGGATCCCTTCCTCGCGCAGATCGGCGACCGATGCATGCCCGTGCCGCTTGGAGAGCTTCTTGCCGTCCTCCCCGAGCAGAAGCCCGTGGTGGATCACCTCGGGCAGGACGCCGCCGAGCGCGGCGGCGATGCCTCGCTGCACTTCCTCGTTCGCGCGGTGGTCGGCCCCGCGGATCACGTGCGTGATCCCGAGCTCGAGGTCGTCGGTCACGGTGGCGAGCTGGTACGTCGCACTCCCGTCGGCACGGGCGAGCGTGGTGCCGTGGAGGCGGATCGACCCGTCCGTGTCGCGGACGGCGCCGCTCTCCAGCGCCCGGGCGGCAGCCGCCGCGTACAGGGCGCCCCGGTCGCTCTGGCGCACGGGGCCTTCGTCGAAGCCGACCCCGAGCCAGGAGAGGTCGTCGAGGATCGCCTGCTCACCCTCGGCCACAGTGCGGCCCGCGTCGGTGTCGTCGATGCGCAGCACGAGCACGCCGGCGTGCGCGTCGGCGAAGACCCGGTTGGCGACCGCGCTGAGCGCGTTACCGAGATGGAGCGAGCCGGTCGGGCTCGGTGCGAAGCGCACCCGGACAGTCATGCGGCCAATCTACCGCGGCTTCGGCGCGGCCCCGCGGGGCGGTCAGCGCCCGACGCCTTGCTGAGCGCTCACAGGCCGGGCGCCCAGCCCCACGAGTGCGCTTGGGAGGGGGCGCGAGGAACCGCCCGCGAGGCCCTCCCGGTCACGCTGCTGCCTGCTTCTCCAGCCCGTCGAGGAAGCTGCCGACGACGGAGGGAGGGACGGCGCCGACGAACTGGTCGACGACCTCCCCGGCACGAAACGCCTTCACGCTCGGGATGCCGCTGACGGCGTACCGGAGGGCGAGCTCAGGGTTCTCGTCGACATCGACCTTGACGAGAGCGACCGCACCGTCCCGTCGCGCCACCTCGCTCTCCAGCAGGGGGGCAAGCCGGTGGCACGGGCCGCACCAGGGCGCCCAGAAGTCGACGACGACGGGCAGGTCGTGTGAGCGCTCGATCACGGCGCCCTCGAACGTTCCCACAGTTGCATCCATCTCTTCTGTCCTCTCCGTTTCGGTGGTGGTGGCGCTACGCGCTCAGGACGCGCTCGAGCACGGCGGCGAGGCGGGACTTCACCTCGGCGGCGACGGGCGCGAGATCGTCCCGCCCCACGATCGAGAGCATGCGCTCGGCATCCACGGCCGAAACGCACGTCTCACCGTCATGCTCGTAGACGACGACGTTGCAGGGCAGGAGCACACCGATGTCGGGCTCGGCCTGGAGCGCGCGGTGCGCCAGCGGCGGATTGCAGGCCCCGAGGATCAGGTAGCGCTCCGAGTCGACGTCGAGCTTCGCCTTCAGCGTCGCCTGCACGTCGATCTCGCAGAGGATCCCGAAGCCGTCTGCCTTCAGCTCGTCACGTACCCGGGCGACCGCGTCGTCGAACGACAGCGGCGTCGTGCCCGTCAGCGCGTACTGCGTCCCGATCATGTCCGTGCCTCCTCCAGCTCGCGTGTTCGCACCTTCTGTGCCTTGGCCCGATGGGCCTCTGCGCCGGCAGGCTCCTCGAACCGGTCGTCGAGGTAGGCGATGATCTCGTCTTCGCCGACGAGCACCCGCCCCTCCTCGGACACGAAGGCCGGGATCGTCTTGTCGCCCGTGACGCTTACGAGCGCCGGGCGGTCGTCGCGATCGACGGGAACCTGCCTGCACACGTAGCTCACGTCGAGCTCCGTCAGGCGCTGCCTCACGCGCCGCGACGCCGGGCACCACTCCGTCTGGAAGAGCTCGGGCA
>DAIOGR010000075.1:2223-8846 GCA_036745155.1 Gaiella sp. | reverse complement strand
ACGAACGAGGGCCGGAAGCCGAGCCGCGGCCAGGTTCGCGAGGAGAGCAGGTTCGTCACCCGCCAGTCCGTCACCACAGTGGCGTACCCCGCCTGCGCCGACCAGGCGATCACGGCCTCGCCGAGCGCCCGTCCGAGGCCGTGCCCGCGGGCCTCGGGCAACACGGCGGCGAAACCGAGAAAGCCCGCGTCGTTGGGCCTGGCCACGGACCCGTGCAGGCTCGATTGCTCGACTGCACACGCGATCGCCGAGCCGGCGACGCGGCCGTCGAGCTCCGCCACAAAGGTCGTGAGCGCGGGGTCGTCGATCCCCTCGTCCCACTCCTGCAGCGCCTCCTCGAGGGTGGGGGTGCCCCCGCTCGAGAACACGGGCGAGAGCGCCTGATGCTGGGGCAGCACGAGGTCGAGCCGTGCGAGGGCCGCGATGTCGTCCCGGGTGGCGCGTCGCACCCCGGCGGGCAGGTTCGGTGCGGCCGTCGCGGGCGCCTCGCGTAGAGCATGAACGTGCTGTTGCCCGAAGCCGAGCCTGAACCAGGCGTCGACGAGTGGCGCGTCGGAGGCCGGCACGACGGCGTACTGGGCCAGGCGTCCTTCCTCGACCCAGCGGGTTGCTGCCGACGCGTAGAGGTCACGGACGTCCTCCGCCTGCTCGGCGGCGTGGCCCGCCGCCTCGACCCAGACGTTCGGCCCCCACGGGTCGTCGCTGCGCCGCACGCCCAGGAGGTATCCGACCACCCGGCCGCTGCGTATGGCGGTCGCGCCGGACGCGCCTTCCTGCCGCCACAGCAGCTCGACCTCGGCGCCGGTCGCGCCGGCCGCCTCGAAACGCGGGTCGAGCAGAGGCTCGGACATGCGGTGCAGACGATGCCGCTCCGCGAGCAGCCGGGCAGCGTCGCCGAGGTGCTCGTCGGCGAACGGGATCACGGTGAGGTCGCTCACGGCGGTGACGCTACCCACGCGGGGCTCGTTCTCGCGGATGATGTTCGAGGCTGCGGCAGAGCGACGTAGACTGGGCGCCGATGGCGCCGAAGACGCTGACGGGGGCGGAGCTGCAGGTCGACGACGGCCCGGCACGCGACGCGCAGCTCTTCCTCGTCGACGGCAACAACCTCGCCTACCGCGCCTTCTTTGCGCTCCCCGAAGAGCTGGCCACGAGCGACGGCATGCCCACCAACGCGCTGCTCGGCTTCGGGAACATGCTCTTCAAGCTGCTCTCCGACTACCGCCCGCGAGGTGTCGCGGTCGCCTGGGACACCCGGCCGACCCACCGCGTCGAGATCTCCGAGACCTACAAGGAGGGGCGGAGGCCGATGCCCGACCTGCTGCGGGAGCAGTTTCCGTACTTCAGGCCGATCGTCGAGGCTTTCGGGTACCGCAACCTCGAGTTCGAGGGCTGGGAGGCGGACGACGTGATCGCGACGATCGCGACGCGCGCCGACGAGGCGGGGGTGAAGACCTGCGTGGTCTCGACCGACCGGGACGCCTTCCAGCTCTGCTCCGAGAACGTCTGCCTGATGATGACCCCACGTGGCGTCTCCGACGTTCACGTCTACACGCCGGAGCGGGTGGAGCTGCGCTACGGCGTCCGTCCCGACCAGGTGCCCGACTTCATCGGCCTCAAGGGCGACACCTCCGACAACATCCCCGGCATCCCCGGGATCGGCGACAAGACGGCGGGGCAGCTGATCGCCCAGTACGGCTCGCTGGAGGCGGTGATCGAGCACGCCGGCGAGCTCTCGCCGGCGCGCGGCAAGGCCGTGCAGGAGCATGCCGAGCAGGCACGCGACTCGAAGCTGCTCGCCACGATGCGCCGCGACCTGCCGCTGGACGTCGACCCGGCCGCGCTCGTCGTGGGCGCTCCCGACCGCTCGCAGCTGAAGGAGATGTTCCGGCGGTTCGAGTTCCGGGCGCTCCTCAACCGCGTGGACGAGCTCGACGCCGCCTTGCCGGCCCAGGAACGGCCCCGGCTCGAAGGCCAGACCGTGCCGTGGACGGAAGGCGAGCTTCCGTCCGTCGCCGGCCGGATCGGGCTTGCCGTCGAGGACGGGCGCTTTGCGCTTGCCGGCGACACGGGCGTCGTGTTGGGCAACTGGGACGTTTCGAGGGCGGGCGCCCTGCGCCGGGCGAGCATCGTCGCCCACGACTACAAGGCTCTGCGCCTGCCATTCGCGCCGGCCGACGACACGATGATCGCCGCATACCTGATCGAGCCGGGCAGATCCGAGTACCTGCTCGACGACCTCTCCGCCGAGTACGGCCTCGAGCTCGTGCCGCAGCCTGCCGCCGAGGAGACGACTGCCGCGCTCGTCCGGCATGCAGAGTCGGTGCGCCGGCTCGCCGGCCCGATGCGCGAGCGGCTCGTCGAGCGCGGCTCGCTCGAGTTGTACGAGGACATCGAGCTGCCGCTCACCGCCGTGCTCGCTGCGATGGAGGACGCGGGCGTGAAGATCGACACGTATCGCATGGGGGAGATCACCGCCCGCCTCGCCGACCGGGTCGAGGAGCTGGAGGCGCGCGCGACCGTGCTCGCGGGCGAGGAGTTCATGCTCGGCTCGACACAGCAGGTGGCACGGATCCTGTTCGAGAAGCTGCAGCTCACCCCGGGCCGCAAGGGCAAGACCGGCTACTCGACCGACAGCCGTGTGCTCCGCAGCCTGCGCGGCGAGCACGAGATCGTCGCCGTGATCGAGGAATGGCGCGAGTACTCGAAGCTGCTCAACACATACCTGGGGCCGCTGCCTTCGCTCATCTCCGCCGAGGACGGCAGGCTGCACACGACGTTCAACCAGGCCGTCGCCGCGACCGGTCGCCTGTCGACGTCGAACCCGAACCTGCAGGCGATTCCCGTGCGTACCGAGCTCGGCCGGCAGATCCGCTCTGCCTTCGTCGCCGAGGAGGGCAACCGGCTCGTGTCGGCCGACTACAGCCAGGTCGAGCTTCGTATCCTCGCGCACGTCTCGGGCGAGCCGGTGCTGCGCGAGGCGTTCGAGCGCGGAGACGACATCCACACGGCCACGGCCGCCGAGGTGCTCGGCAAGGATCCCGCCACGCTGACCCGCAGCGAGCGCGACGTGGCGAAGATGGTCAACTTCGGGATCATCTACGGGATCTCGTCGTTCGGGCTCTCCGAGAACCTCGAGATCCCGCGTGAGGAGGCCCAGGCGTACATCGACACGTACCTGGCCCGCTTCCCGCGTGTGCAGGCATTCATCGCCCGCACGATCGCGCAGGCGGCAGCCGACGGCTACGTGACGACGCTGCTCGGCCGGCGGCGGCCGATCCCGGAGCTGCGCGCCTCCAACCGGCAGACCCGCTCGCTGGGCGAGCGGCTCGCCGTCAACACGGTCATGCAGGGGACGGCGGCGGACGTGATCAAGGTGGCGATGATCCGCGTGCACGCTCGCCTCCAAGGCGAGGGACGCAGCGCCAGGCTCGTCCTGCAGGTGCACGACGAGTTGCTGCTCGAGGCGCCCGACACCGAGGTCGGTGCCGTGAAGGAGCTCGTCCGCGCCGAGATGGTCGCCGCCTATCCGCTCGACCCGCCGCTCGCCGTCGAGGTCGGGGCGGGGGACAACTGGGCCGACGCGAAGTAGTCCGGCATTCCCGTCACGCTGCGGCCAGGACGGGATGTAAGGGTTCCTCCGGGGCGGAATTGGCCGCTATACTCCCCGCTCGCCCATGGCCAGCCAACCGACCGAGAGCACCCCTATGTCCATACTCGAAATCCCCGTCCTCGCAGACGGCGTCTGGATCACCGGCCCCGACGGGGAGCTGATCCCGGACTACGACGCCACCTTCCCCACGATCAACGAGGGCGAGGTGGTGCACGGCACCGTCGTGCGCGTGGACAAGGACGAGGTGCTCGTCGACATCGGCTACAAGTCCGAGGGCGTGATCCCGGTCTCCGAGCTGTCGATCCGGCGCTCCGTGAACCCGGCCGACGAGGTCTCCGTGGGCGACGAGATCGACGCCCTCGTGATGACGAAAGAGGACGCCGAGGGCCGCCTGATCCTGTCGAAGAAGCGCGCGCGCTTCGAGCTCGCCTGGAAGGCGATCGAGGGCGCCGCCGAGAGCGGCGAGGCGGTCAACGGCAAGGTGATCGAGGTCGTCAAGGGTGGTCTCATCCTCGATCTCGGCGTCCGCGGCTTCCTGCCGGCGTCGCTCGTCGACATCCGCCGTGTGCAGGATCTCGACGAGTTCCTCGGCAAGGAGCTCCGCTGCAAGGTGATCGAGCTCAACCGCTCCCGCAACAACGTCGTGCTCTCGCGCCGCGCCGTCCTCGAGGACGAGCGCAAGGAGATGCGCCAGGCGATCCTCGACCGGCTCAACCCGGGCGACGTGGTCGACGGCCAGATCTCCAACATCGTCGATTTCGGTGCGTTCGTCGACCTGGACGGCATGGACGGGCTGATCCACATCTCGGAGCTCTCGTGGAGCCACGTCAACCATCCGTCGGAGGTGCTCGAGATCGGCCAGACCGTCAAGGTCAAGGTGCTCGACATCGACCGCGACCGCCAGCGGATCTCGCTCGGCCTCAAGCAGACCCAGTCGGATCCCTGGCAGCAGGTGCTCGAGCATTACAGCGAGGGCGACGTCGTCGAGGGACGCGTCACGAAGGTCGTCACGTTCGGCGCCTTCGTGGAGATCCTGCCCGGCGTCGAAGGCCTCGTGCACATCTCCGAGCTCGCTCAGCACCACGTGGAGAACCCGCGCGAGGTGGTCTCGCAGGGCGATCCGGTCAACGTCCTGATCCTGGAGATCGACGGCGACCGGCGCCGCCTCTCCCTCTCGCTGAAGCGCGTGGAGGAAGGGGCCGAGCCGTTGCCGCGCGCAGACGGCGGCGAGTCGGTGCACCTGACGCCGAACCTGCGGCTCTCCGAGGAGGCGTTCCCGACCGGGGGTGCCGTCGACGAGCTCACGGAGGAGGCCGTCGCGGCCGACGAGGCTGTCGCCGAGCTTCCCGAGGACGCGGTCGTCGCGGAGGAAGCGGCGGTCACCGAGGACGCTGCGGTCGAGCCTCTGGAAGAGGCGCTCGAGGCCGACACGGAAGGCAAGGCCGAGGCGGCTGTCGAGCTCGACGCCACTCCGGGCGCCGTGGACGAGCCTGCCGTCGCGGTGGCGGACGAGACGGTGGCAGTGGAGGCCGACGCGGTCGAGCCTGCCGACGAGGCCGAGCCCGCCGACGAGGCAGAGGTCGCCGACGAAGCAGAGCTCGAGGCCGAGGCAGGCGAGGCAGTGGTCGCGTCTGCCGACGAGGCCGAGACCGCCTAGAAGCTGTGGCTCGCCCGGTCGCGGTCGCGATCACGGGCGGCATAGGTGCGGGGAAGACCGCCGCGCTCGCCGCGTTCCGCGCGCACGGCGCCGCCACCGTCTCGAGTGACGAGATCGTCCACCACCTGCTGGCGACCGACGACGGTGTCCGCGACGCTCTCGTGCAGCGCTTCGGCGAGCAGATCCTGGGGGAGGACGGCCGGCCGGACCGTGCCCGCATCGCCGCGATCGTGTTCGGCGACCCGGAGGCGCTCGCCTTCCTGGAGGGCTTGCTGCACCCGCTCGTCTCGCACGAGTACCTGCAATGGCGCGAGCAGCTCGCCGCGCTCGAGCAGCCTCCGCGCGTGTGCGTCACGGAGGTGCCGCTCCTCTACGAGTCGGGCGGTGAATCGCGCTTCGACAGGGTCGTCGTGATCACGGCGCCGAGGCAACTTCGTGAGCAGCGGCGCCGCGTGCCGCTCGACAACCGGGACGTGCGGCTGCTCGACGATCGCGAGAAGGTCGAGCGCGCGGACTACCACTACGTCAACACCGGTACCTTCGACGATCTCGATGACTGGGTCGGAGAGCTGATGGCCGAGCTCGTCGCCGAGAGAGACGGGGAGGAGAGCCCGGTGTGACCAGGCGACTGGGGATGCTGCTGGCTCTCGTGGCCGTGCTCGCCGGCATCGGCGTGTACGTGCTCCAGGCCGATCCGGCGTTCGTGCAGCGGATCCGGTATCCGCTCCGCTACGAGCAGATCGTCACGACGCACGCCCGGAACTACGACCTCGACCCCTCGCTGCTCGCGGCGGTGATCTACACGGAGAGCAAGTTCGACGCGGGCGCCCGGTCGGAGGCGGGGGCGCTCGGGCTGATGCAGCTTCTGCCGGAGACGGCCAAGGGGATCGCCGTGCGGACGGGCGGTGCGAAGTTCGTCGTCGCCGATCTCTTCGTGCCCGAGGTGAACGTCCGCTACGGCTCGTGGTACCTGCGCAACCTGCTCGACCGCTACGGGGACGAGCGCACGGCTCTGGCTGCCTACCACGCCGGGCAGGGCAACGTCGACGAGTGGCGCCGGCGAGGCGTCGGCATCCAGTTCCCGGAGACGCGCAGCTACGTGGAGAAGGTGGAGCGGGTCAAGGAGGTGTACGCGTCGGCGTACGCCGACGAGCTCGGCCTGCCGTAGGGCCGCGCCCGCGCGGCCCTCGGGTGGTGGGCCGCGTACGATGGCGGCGTGGCGGCCTCCCGCGACCGTGCCTACGCCGACCTGCTCCTGGACGAGTGCCTGGGCGTCCAGCCCGGCTGGCAGGTGATCGTCGCCGGCTCCCCGCTGGGCCGGCCGCTGCTCGAGGAGCTCACCGGCGGCCTGGC
>DAIOGR010000075.1:0-2123 GCA_036745155.1 Gaiella sp. | reverse complement strand
ATGCGCAACACGCTGTTCGACGAGAAGATGGACGGCACGGTGCACATCGCGCTCGGCAACAGCTACCACGATCTCGGGGGCACGAACGTGTCGTCGATCCACTGGGACATCGTCAAGGACCTGCGCCAGGGCGGACGGATCGAGCTCGACGGCGTCACGGTGCAGCAGGACGGGGCCTGGCTCGCGTCGTAGAAGCTGCGTCGAGCCACGCGCCGGGCTGCGGCCAGGCTCAGGCCGGCAGGTCCTCGAGCATGTGGCGCCAGAGGTTGTCCAGCATCCGGCGGACGGGCCAGAACGTGGCCGACCCGCCGAAGTCGAGCACGCCCGCCGAGAAGACCCGCGCGCCTGCCGCCGTCTCGTAGTACGTCATCTCGGCATTGATGCCCGGACCGAACAGGCTCGGGATCAGGGCCACGATCCGGGTGCCGGGCGGTGAGTCCGATGTGGTGCCGTCCACCTCGATCCCGTACCCGCCGACCATCTCGCCGAGCTTCGAGCCGTTTCCCAGCCCCGTCCCCTCGAAGAGCCACGGTGTCGCCCCGGCGTCGATCACGTAGAAGGGGCCCTGCTGCGCCCCGTCGTCGTTGGCGCGGTACTGGACGCCGCAGAGACGGGCTTCCGGCCGTCCGAGGTCGCGCCACTGCCTGACCCGGCGCATCGTGGCGCCCTGTTTCTCCACCTTCCAGAAGAAGTTGTTGGCGGACAGGAAGACCAGGCGGCCGCCGAGGTCGCGATAGCGCTCGACCACGTCGTAGGCGTGCTCGGTCATGTACTCGCTGTGACCGGGGAAGACGACGAGGTCGTAGAGGGCGCGCAGCTCGTCGCCCGAGGCGATCGCCTCGAGGTCGTCGTCCGCGAGGAAGTCGGGCTTCCGCCCCGTCCGCTGGAGCCACTTGAGGACGGGCAGGTCGTAGCGCCGGAAGCGGGGCGGCACGCCCCGGTCGCGGTACGGGCGGTCGAGACGCACGAGCGGACTGCCGCCCGCGTACCAGGTGTCGCCCCAGCCGTCGCCGTCGGCGTCGTAGAAGTTGTACGCCTGCCAGGTGTTCGTCGGCAGCACGACCGCCTGCCGCGTGGCGCCGGGCACCTCGGGTCGCAGCACGAACGGGACAAACCCCTCCCGTCCGTCCGGAGCAGTCAGTCGCACCGCGTAGAGCCCGCTCGGCCAGAGGCCGCTCTGCACCTCGATCGTGACGGGCGCGGAGCGCTTGCCGGTCCAGTCGAGCTGCACCGGCTCCCCGGCCGGCGTGCCCTTGAGCTCGTCGGCACGGTCGGTGCTCTCGGCCTCGCTTCCGCTCCTCAGGAACTGCAACGTCAGCGACGGCGCGTCCGCGAGGATCGTCAGCTGCATCGGCTCGCCCGGAAGGTAGGAGCGGCCCCCGAACGCGGCCTCGATCCCCAGCACCCGCACGACTGCGGCCCGTTGCCGCTCGATCGATTCCGGCCGCCGGTTGCCGAGGACGCGCGTGCCCTCGCCGGTCTGGGTGGTGAGCCGCATTACGTATGAGCCGACCGGGGTGCTCGGCGCGGGCGTCCAGGTCAGCTCGTGGGCGCCGCGGCCCAGCTCGAGCTCGGTCTGCCACGCCACCGCGCTGCGGCGCAGGGCCGTGCGCACCGCCTCCAGCTTGACGAAGCCGGGGCGCTCGAGCTGGAGGCGGACGGCGACGGTATCGCGACCGGGCACGCCTGGTGCGACCGTCGCAAACAGCTCGCGGTCGCCGGCGTAACGGCGGCCGAGGTTCCGCGCCGACACGCGCCGCAGCGCCGGCGCGCGCCCGCGTGCCCCGTGGGCCGAGCGCGGGGCGAGGAGGAGGCCGGCGAGCGAGGCGGCGGCCGAGAGGAAGCCGCGGCGTGACGACAGGGGCACGCCGTGACGATACCGGGGGCGGATTACGGCACCGCGAGGTGCTGCCAGAGGTTCTCGAGCAGCCGGGAGACGGTCGGGATCAGGGCGGTGCCACCGAAGTCCATGACGCCGGCGGCGAACACCCGGGCTCCTTGCGGCGTCTCGTAGTAGGTCATCTGGGCAGTGAAACCAGGCCCGTAGAGGTCGGGGACGTCCGCCAGCACGAGAATCCCCGGTGGGCTCGCCGCCGTCACCTGGTCGATCTCGATGCCGTAGC
>DAIOGR010000074.1:0-9002 GCA_036745155.1 Gaiella sp. | reverse complement strand
AGACCGTCCTCTTCGTCGGCGCGGGGCGCCACCAGCGCCGCGCGATCCTGCAGGCCCGGGAACGTGGCCTGCGCGTGGTCGGCGTCGACCGGAACCCCGCCGCCCCGGGGCTGCAGGCCGCCGACCTCGGTGAGGCGATCGACTTCACCGATCTCGAAGCGGTCATCGAGGTCGCACGGCGTCATCGAGTCGACGGCGCCCTGACCGTGTCCGCGGACCGGGCGGTGCCGGTCGTCGCGGCGGTGACGGAGCGGCTCGGCCTGCCCACGATCGGCACCGAAGTCGCCCGGCGCATGACGAACAAGCTCGCGATGCGCCGCCGCCTCGCCGAGGCGGGCGTCCCGCAGCCGCCGTTCGCAGGGCTCGCCTCGGCGGGCGACGTCGACCACGCGCTGGCCGCCGTCCCCCTGCCGGCCGTGCTGAAGCCGTCCGACTCGGGCGGCCAGCGCGGGCTGTTCCGGATCGAGACGCGAAGCGAGCTCGAGCGTGACCTGCCGGCGGCACTCGCCGAGTCACGCACCGGCGAGGCGATCCTCGAGGGCTTCGTCGACGGGCTCGAGCTGAACGGCATCGTGATCGCACGCGGCGGCGAAGCATCCACGCTGACGCTCTCGGACCGGTTGCGGCCGCCCGGTGTGGGCTTCGGCGTCGGCTGGATCCACGTCTATCCGGCCCGCCTCGGGCCGGAGCAGCTGGCGCTGTCGGAGCGGGTGGCCGCCGCCGCGGTGCAGGCGCTCGGCCTGCAGGACGGCATCGCCTTTCCGCAGCTGATCGCCTCGCCGGACGGCGGCGTCGGCGTCGTCGAGGTCGCCGCGCGCATCCCCGGAGGCCAGATGGCCGACCTCGTGCGCCACGGGGTCGGCGTCGACCTCGTGGAGGTGGCGTTACGGCAGGCGCTCGGCGAGGAAGTACCGGACGGGGTGGCGCTGCCGCGCTTCCGCCAGCCGCTCGCGATCCGCTTCTTCACCGCACAGCCGGGACCGCTGCGGACGGGGCGCGTGACGCGGATCGGCAGCCTCGACCCGGTCCTCGCCGCCGAGGGCGTCGTCCAGGCCGACACCTACCTCCAGCTCGGTGAGACGATCCGCCCCGTTCGGCTCGACGGCGACCGCCGCGGCTACGTGATCGCGATCGCGGACACGGCCGACCTGGCGCTCGAGCGGGCCGAGGCCGCCTCGCTCCTGCTCGAGGTGGAGGTGGAGCCGGCGTGACCTGCCCGTTCGACCTCGGCCACTACCGGGAGCTCGTCGAGGCGGCGCAAGCCGGCGGCTACCGCTTTGCCCACTTCGGCCAACGCCCGGCGGACGGCGACATCTTCCTCCGCCACGACGTCGACCTCTCGCTCGACGCGGCGCTGCGGATGGCCGCGCTCGAGCACGAGCTCGGGGCGACGGCCACGTACTTCCTGATGACCGAGTCGGTCTTCTACAACCTCGCCTCGAAAGAGGGCGTGGCGGCGATCGCGCGTCTCCGGACGCTGGGACACCGCGTCGGCCTGCACGCCGTGTACCCGAACGCGACCCTCGACGGGCGCTTCGACCCGGTGCTCGCCTGGCACAACCCGGATCCCGCGTACATGCGCGCTCCGGTCGCCGGGGCGATCAACGTGATGGCGGACGGGTACTTCGACCCGGCCGCCTACAGGTCCGACTCGAACCAGCACTGGCGCTCCGGCTGCCCGCACGACGAGTTGCGCGCACGTGCATTCCCGTGGCTGCAGCTGCTCACGCATCCTGAGATCTGGGTCTACGAGGGCGAGACGATGGGCCTCACGATGCGGGCTATGCTCGAGGCGGAGAAGGAGCGGCGCCTGCAACAGCTTGCAGAAGACAGGATCGACCTGTCGTAGGGCCAGGCGTGCCTCGCCCTACCCCGGGCGCCCGAGCCTGCTTGGATACGCCTCGTGCCTCTCCGGCCCGTCACCGTCCTCGTGAGCGCCTCCGGCGCGCCCGGTACCGCAGCCCTGCTGCGCGGGCTGCGTGAGAACGGGGAGCGCAGCGTCCGCCTCGTCGGCACGGACATGTCGGAGCGGTCGGTGGGACGCCACCTCTGTGACGCCTTTCATCTCGTTCCCGCGGGGGCCGACCCCGGCTTCGCCGATGCGATCCGCGACGTCGTCGAGCGGGAAGCGGTGGACTGCGTGCTGCCGCAGTCGTCGTTCGACCTCGAGGGGCTGGCGGAGCATCGCGACTCGTTCCCGGTTCCGGTGCTCGTGTCGCGGCCCGATGCGATCTTCCGCTCCAACGACAAGGCCGAGACGTATGCGCTCCTGCACCGGCTCGGCCTCCCCGCTCCGGCCTTTCGCCGCGTCAACGGCGCCGCCGCGGTCGAGACCGCAGCGCGTGAGCTTGGGTACCCGGACGTGCCGGTTTGCTTCAAGCCGGTCTTCTCCTCCGGCTCCCGCGGGTTCCGTGTGCTCGACCCGACGGTCGACCGCGCCCGGCAGCTGCTGAACGAGCGCCCCGGCTCGGTCGCAATGCGGCTCGAGGAAGCCGTCGAGCTGCTCCCGCCGGAGGGCGGGCCCGACCTGCTCGTGATGGAGCTGGCCACGGGTGGCGAGCGCACGATCGACGGCATCGCCGACGGCGAGCGGGTGCTGCTCGGGCATGCGAAGACGCGCGAGGCGATGCGCGCAGGGCTCGCCATGTACTTCGTCACCCTGGACGACCCGGGGCTGATGACGATCGCCGACCGGATCGTGGCCGAGCTCGGGATCGAGCACTTCTTCAACATCCAGCTGGTCGGTGAGCACGTGATCGAGATCAACCCGCGCATCTCCACGATCGTGTATCAGGAGAACCTCAACCTCCCCTACCTCGGCGTCAAGCGGGCGCTCGGGGAGATCACAGCGGACGAGCTCGTGGCCCTGCGGCCGCTGATCAGGCCGGGCCGGACGGCGCTCCGCTACTTCGACCAGCTCGAGTGGGATGCGTGAGCGGGCCGCTCCCGGAACCGCTCTGGCAGCGGCCGGCACGCACCCTGAGGACCCATCCCTAGCCCCCACCCACCCGGGGCACAGGGCACAGTATCGAGCGAGCCGTGACGTGTCTGTGCCACCTTTGAGCCAACAGTGACCTCGGCGGCAGCTGGTCCCGGCGGCCGGCCGCTCCGCGTCGTCCACTGCCCCGTCAACACCGCAGGTGTGCCGTGGACGAACGTGCAGGCGCTGCGGCGGCGAGGCGTCGACGCGAAGCTCGTGGTGTTCAACCGCTACACACTGCACCCGGAGGCGGATTGGTCGCTGGAGCGCCGCGGCAGCTTCCTCCGCCGCCAGGCGACGCAATGGCAGGCGCTTGCCCGTCTGCTCCCGCAGACGGACGTGTTCCACTTCGTCTTCGGGCTGACGCTCGTGCCGCAGGCGCTGCAGTTCCCCATCCTGCGGCTCTTCGGCAAGAAGTCCGTGATGCACTACCTCGGATCCGACATCCGGGGCAAGACGCCGCAGCAGCTGTCCTTCGGCAAGAAAGCGGGCGCCGAGATCGTCGGCAGCTACGACGCCATCCGCTGGGTGCCGGAGGCGGAGGTGATCCCGCCCGGTATCGACCTTGCCGGGATCTCGCCCGTGCCCCCGTCGGGCCGCGCTCGCCCGCTCGTGCTCCATGCCCCATCGTCGCGGCGAAGGAAGGGCACCGAGCACGTGATTGCGGCTGTCGCAGGGCTGGATGCCGACCTCGAGATCGTCGAGGGGCTGCACCACGACGAGGCGTTCCAGCGCTACCGGAACGCCGACATCGTCGTCGACCAGCTCAACGCCGGCTGGTACGGGCTCCTGGCGATCGAGTGCATGGCGCTCGGCAAGCCGGTGGTCACCTTCCTCCACGACGAGGCGGTGCGTCGCACGGCCGAGGCGTTCGGGACGGCGGTGCCCGTCGTCTCGGCCACTCCCGAGACGTTGCGGGAGCGGCTCCGGCCGCTCGTGGCCGACGCGGCAGAGCGCCGCCGGGTGGGAGCGGCGTCGCGCGCCTATGTCGAGCGGGTGCACGACCTCGAGCGGGTCACCGACCGCCTGCTCGACGTCTACGCTCGACTCTGATGTCGCAGCTCGGTGGCCAGCTCAGGCGGCTCGGCAGGCACTCCGCCATCTACGGCCTCGGCGGCCTCGTCTCGCGGATCCTCGCCGTCCTGCTGCTGCCGCTCTACACGCACTACCTTTCGCCGGCCGACTACGGCCAGATCGAGACGCTCGTCGCCCTCGTCACGGTGCTCACGATCGTCCTCCGCTTCGGCATCTCGTCGGCCTTCTTCCGCTTCTACTTCGACGCCGACGACCCGGCGTCGCGGCGTACCGTCCTGCGGACGTCGTTCTGGTTCACGATGGCCACGGCGACCGCAGGCCTCGCGCTCGTAGTGGCGCTCGCCGGGCCTGTCGCGCAACTCCTGTTCAACGACGGCGGCGCAGCCGGCCTCGTCCGCGCGAGTGCCGTCGCACTGTGGGCGCAGATGAACTACGAACAGCTCACCGCACTCTTCCGGGTCGAGGAGCGCTCGGTCGCATTCGTGCTCGCGAGCCTTGTGAACATCGCGCTCACCGTCGGGGCGACGATCCTGCTCGTCGTCGTGCTCGATCGTGGGCCACTCGGGGTCATCGTCGGGAACTTCACCGGCACGCTGCTCGTCTACCTGGCCCTGGTCGGGTACCGGCGCGAGCAGCTCGGCCTGCAGCTCGACCGCCCGCTGCTGCGAGAGATGAACCGCTTCGGAATGCCGCTCGTCCCCTCCGCCCTGCTGCTCTGGGTGACGAACTTCAGCGACCGCCTCTTTCTCGTCAAGCTCTCCGGCACAGCAGAGGTCGGCCTCTACTCGGTGGGGGTGCGGATCGCCTCGGCGATGGTGCTGGTGCTGACCGCGTTCCGGATGGCGTGGCCCGCGTTCGCCTACTCGATCCGCGACGACGCCGAGGCGAAACGGACGTACGCCTGGGTGCTCACGTACCTCGTCGTGCTCGCGACGTGGGTCGCGACCACGCTCACGCTGCTGTCGCCGTGGCTCGTCGGCTGGCTCGCGGCTGCCCGCTTCGAGAGTGCGTCGCGCGTCGTCGGGCCGCTCGCGTTCGCAGCCGTGGCCCTGGGCGGCTACATCGTGATCTCGATCGGCATCGGCCGTGCCCGGAGAACGCAGTTCAACTGGGTGATCACCGGCGTGGCGGCCGTGATCAACGTGACGCTCAACCTGGCGTTGATCCCGCCCTACGGCATGGTCGGCGCCGCCGCGGCCACCGTCGCCGCGTACGCGGTCATGTTCGTCGGCATGGCGTGGTGGGCGCAGCGGGTGTACCCGGTTCCGTACCAGTGGCGACGCGTGCTGACGGCCGCGGTCGCAGGGGTCGCGCTCGCCGTCGCCGGCAAGCTGCTCGGCGGCGGCCTGCCCGTCGCCGTGCTGCTCTCGCTCGCCTACCCGCTCGCGCTCGCGCCACTCGGCTTCTACCTCCCGGTCGAGCGGCGCGCGATCGGTGCCCGTCTGACGCGGACGGCTCGCTGACGGGGCGGCGAGGTCGCCGCCCCGTCAGGTGCACACGGCTAACGCTCGCAGACGTCCTCGACGAGGATGTCGGCGCTGGCGATCAACGCCTGCGGGCGCAGGCGCACCGACCGATCGTGCGAGCCCGCCTCGATCACGAACGTGTCGCGACCTGCGAGCCTCCGGTCGAGGATCACTCGATCCTTCGGGCCGCCCACCGGCGGTACGGCGCCGAGCTCGAACTGGGGGTACTCCCGCACCAGGTCCTCCTCGCTGAGGAGGTGCGTCTCCTTGCCGCCGCCGACGAAGTCACGGAGCCTATGGACGTCCAGGCGCTCCGATGCCGGCAGCACGACCCGGACGTTCCCCTCGGGTGTCCCGACGACGATGGTCTTGGCAACCTCGTCGAGAGGAAGCCCGAGCGCCTCCGCCTCGGCCGCCGCGCGCTCGGTGCGCGGATGCTCCAGCAACTCGTAGACGACGCCCGCTTTGTCGAGCGCTTCGGTCAGTGGAGTGATCTTCAGTGTCCCGGGCATGGTTGACCTCCTTCGCGGAACGTCTCCATCGTGCGCCCCGCACCGGCGTCGGGCATCCGCGAAAAGCACGGATCTGGAGGCGCCCCGACCGCGCTGTCCGCCTACCCGAAGAAGGTCTGCTCGAGCAGGAACAGGTTCAGCGAGACGATCACCGCGGTGACCACCGTCGCCAGCGCCGTCGTCACGGGCCTGTTGACCAGGCTCCCCATGAGCGAGCGGTTGCGGCAGAAGAGGAGCAGCGGGATCAGCGCAAAGGGGATTCCGAACGACAGCACCACCTGGCTGATCACGAGCGACCGGTAGGGGTCGACGCCCACGGCGATGATCACGAACGCCGGCAGCATCGTGATGCCGCGACGCACGGTCAAGGGGATCTGCCGGTTGATGAACCCCTGCATCACAACCTGCCCGGCCATCGTGCCGACGCTCGAGGAGGAGAGCCCGGAGGCGAGCAGCGCGAAGCCGAACATGACGCTGGCCCCCGAGCCGAGGTGCTCACCCAGCCCGTCGTAGACCTTGGACAGGTCGTCGCCGACCGCGTCGAGGCCCCGCGAGTGGAACACCGCCGACGCGGTGATGAGCATGCTCATGTTGATCAGCCCGGCCACGGTCATTGCGATCACGACGTCGATCAGCTCGAACCGGAAGATCCGCTTCCGCACCTCCGGTGTCGCCCCGACGATGCGCTTCTGCGTCAGCGCGGAATGCAGGTAGATCACGTGTGGCATCACCGTGGCGCCGAGGATGCCGACCGCGAGCAGGATGCTCTCCTTGCCCTCGAAGCCCGGCACGAAGAGCCCGTGCCCGATCCCGGACGGCGAGGGCTTCGCGAGGAACACCTGCAGCCCGAACGCCACCACGATCACGCCGACGAGAGCGGCGATGACGGCCTCGAGGCGCCGGAACCCGTACGCCTGCAGGGCGAGGATGCCGAACGTGGCCGCACCGGTGACGAGGGCGGCCGGGAAGAGCGGCAGGCCGGTGAGGAGGTTGATGCCGATCGCCGCGCCGATGAACTCGGCCAGGTCGGTGGCCATCGCGATCGCCTCCGCCTGGAGCCAGAGCAGGAACGAGACAGCTCGAGGGAAGCGCTCGCGGCATACCTCGGGCAGGTTCATGCCGGTGGCGATCCCCAGCTTGGCGCTCATCGACTGGATCAGCATGGCCATCAGGTTGGCGGTGAGCACGACCCAGAGCAGCAGGTAGCCGAACTGCGCACCACCGGCCATGTTCGTGGCGAAGTTGCCCGGATCGACGTACGCGACGGCCGCGATGAACGCCGGCCCGAGGAACGGCGTCACGCGCCGCACGCCGCGACGCTCGCCCTGCAGCGAGCGCTCGGCTGCGCGAAGCACCGCCGCTTCGCCGGGGAGCGAGTCCTCGACGCCGACAACGAGCGGGGTGGGCAGCCCGCGCAGGACAGGCGGCAGCTGCCGCTCGGGACGCTCCGTCGACCTCACGAGCTCATCCTAGCCCGAAAATTTAGCCGCGGCTAACTTTCGCCGGGTCGAGCGACATCAGCGGCCGCACTTGGCGGGATCACGGTCGAGGAACCGCAGCGTGCCGCGACAGAGGCCGGCAGCGGCACGCTGGCGCACAGCGCCGGTGGCGAGGAGCCGGTCCTCGGTGGGATTCGTCATGAACCCCAGCTCGACCATGATCACGGGAACGTCCGCCCAGTTGAAGCCCGTGAAGTCGGCGCGCTCCTGCAGGCCGCGATCGGGAAAGCCGAGGGCGCGCAGGAGCTCTGCCTGCATCACCTCCGCCGCCCGCCGGCTCGCTGCGTAGACGTCGTCCGTCCAGCCGGTGCGCAGCGCCGGGTACAGCGTGTGGGTGCCCCGTGCCGCGGCGCTGGGTGAGCCGTCGGCGTGAATGCGCAGGAAGAGCGCAGCGTCGGCCTCGTTCGCGATCCTGGCGCGAACGACGTTGCCGACGCTCGTGCCGGAGGTGCGCGTGCGCGTCATCACGACCCTCACGCCGGCTCGTTGCAGGAGCGTGCGCAAGCGGAGGGAGACGGCAAGGTTGAGCTCCGCCTCGATCGTGCCCGAGACGACGCCCCGGGTGCCGCCGCCGTCCTTGATCTTGCGCGTCGCCGAGCCCGGGCCGATCGGCTCGGTGACCGGGTTCGCGCGCAGGTCGTGACCCGGGTCGAGCACGACGACGGGCCGGCCCGCGGCGGTCGCGGTGGAGGCCACGGCGAGAAGAAAGGCGCACGCGAGCAGGAACCGCACGCCCGTAGTGTGCCCTGTCTCAGCGACCGAGCAGGATCGCGGGCGACGCGGCGTCCGACCAGCCGCCCTCGCCGCGCACGACGACCCGAAGCCGAACCGGGCGCAGATCAGGGAGCGCCAGGCGTGCGTGCGCATGTGAGTCGAGCCGCGTGTGCGCGATGGTGCGCCACGTGAAGTGGTCGCGCACGTAGGCCTGGAGGGCGATGCGGGCTCCGGGCCGCGCCGGCTCCGTTCCGACGCGGAGCGACGTGCCCGTGCGTACCACTCCCACGTGTGGGACGACCCGGATCTTCACGAGCGGGCTCGCCGCCGAGCCGACCGTCGCTCGGTACGAGCCGGGCGCCGAAACGCGGAAGCGCACCGTGAAGCTCCCATCCGGCCGGGCCTTGACTGTGCGTGCCGGCTCCGCCGCGCCGCCGACGCGCGTCAGCCTCACCGTCGTGGTCCCCGGCGGTGCAAGCCCGGCGACGACGATCATCTTGCCGGCGCCGACCGGATTCTCGGGGCCCGTGAGCACGAGCGAGAAGACGTCGACGACGCCTTTCATGAACCGGTGGATCAGGCAGTGGTAGGCGTAATGGCCCGGCCGCTCGAACGTAAAGGAGAAGCTGCCCCCTGCCGCGACGTAGCCCGAGTCGAACGCGTCGCCGTCGGCGGTGACCGTGTGGTTCCCCGAATCGCCGTTGTGCCAGGTGACGGTCGTACCCACGAGCACAGTGACGCGAGCGGGTTCGTAGAGCTTGCCCGGCATGGAGATGTCACGTGTCGGCGCCTCGGC
>DAIOGR010000073.1:0-9074 GCA_036745155.1 Gaiella sp. | reverse complement strand
CCAACTTTCGCGATCTCCTGTCCGTCCTGGACATCGACTGTGACGCTACGACGAAAGGGGTCGCGAGACACGAGAGTGACAGCCGCGTAGCGAGCGAGCCGGGCGCGTCCCGGCCGCGACGAGCAGGAATCGCAGGTCGCGAGTTACTCACCGACCCCGTTCGCGTTCGGACGCGTGGCCGGTCCTAAGCAAGGAGGGCGTGGTGGAAGAGCAAGTGCATCAGAATGAGGAGAGCCCCGCCGGGACTCCCGCCGGGCGACGGGCCACGCGCCGGCAGGTAGTCGCAGCGGGTGCAGCGGCGGGCCTCGGGCTCGCGGTCGCCAGCCCCGCCGCCGGTGGGGTGGCGAAATCGACCCGGCGCACGCGCGTCGGCAGGGCAGTGGGCGGCCCGTCGGGTTGGGCCGGCTCTCAGCGCTACCAGTACCCGGCCGACTCGGCCCCCGGCCGCGCGATCGCGCGAGCGAAGGCGCTGCCGGCCGCGAACAAGCCGGCACAGCTCGTGGTCGGTCTCTATCCGGGCTCGATCGGCAACTACTCGACGCCGTTCCCCAAGGGCGCGACGCCGCCGGCCAAGCTCTGGGAGCAACTGACGGGCATCAAGATCAAGTTCGTCCCTGTCGACGCCGCCCAGGCGTATGCCAAGAACACGCGCATGGCGGCGACGCGCGACGGCTCGATGAACATCGTCCAGCTGGGCATGGCAGACACCGGCGACCTTGCCGAGGCCGGCCTGCTCCGCGACCTCAGCGACTACGTCGCGAAGCACAAGCCCGACTGGAACGACCCGAAGTGGGGCTACCTGGGCGGTAAGACGACCACCCAGATGTTCAACTACTACAACGGCAAGCCCTACGCGGTCGCGTCGGACGGCGACTACCAGATCTTCGTGATCCGGAAGGACCTCTGGGCCGACCCGGCCGAGCAGAAGGCGTTCAAGGCCAAGTACGGCTACGCCCTGACGCCGCCTAGGACGTGGGACGAGCAGGCCGACATGGCCGAATTCTTCCACCGCCCGAACGACAATCTGCTGGGCGCGACCGACCTCCGCTCGGCGGCGTGGGGGTGGATCAACTTCGTCATGCGCTACACCTCGACGGCGAACCCGGTGGCGTACTACTGGGACGACAACATGAAGCCGCTGATCAACGGGCCCGGCGGCTTGAAGGCCTTGAACCACTTGATCAAGACGACGGCTTTCGGGTCGAAGGACGCCCTCACCTGGGTGTGGCCGGAGCAGTACCAGAACTGGGGCGACGGCGGTGCCGCCATGACCATTGCCTTCAACAACCTGACCAAGTTCCACAAGAAGGGCGGCCCCTTCGACAAGAGCGGCTTCGACGTCGGGTCGAAGACGCACGCCATCCCGATGCCGGGCTGGAAGGTGAACGGGAAGCTCGTGCGCCACACGAGCCTGTACTTCAACGCCTCAAACGGCGTGAACACGTTCTCGCCCGCGAAGTACCACGAGGCCGCCTATCTGTTCCTGCAGTGGGTCGCCTCGGGCCCGATCTACACCTGGCTCACCGCCAACCCCGGTGGCTACCAGGATCCGTGCAAGGTCGCATGCCTGACCGACCCGCTCGTGCGGTCGAGCTACACGCCGCGCACGGTGGACGTGCTCGCCATGACCGTCCCCGGCGCTGCGCCGTCGATCACCGCGCTGAAGGGTGCGAACGAGTACATCCAGGCGCTCGACATCAACCTGCAGAAGGCTCTCTCGGGGCAGTTGTCGCCCCAGAAGGCACTCGACGCAGTCGCCGCGTCCTGGGATCGCACCACGAACAAGGTCGGCCGCGCCCGGCAGGTCGCGGCATGGCGCGCCTCTAAGGCGGGGTGGCCGAAGATGGCCGACTCTGCCAAGGGCAAGGTCTAGGCAAAGACGCCCGGACTGGCTCCCCCCGGCTCCGGCCGGGGGGAGCCGTTTTCTCGATGGAGATCACCACCGACACGACGACGCAGGCCGGCGACTCGCTCCAGGCGGGCGGCGTGCCCACCGCGCCGATGCACCCGCACCGTCACATCTCGCGGCTGATGATCCTGCCCGGGATCGTGCTGCTCCTGCTGCTCGTGCTCTTCCCCGTCGTGATGGAGATCTACATCAGCCTGACCACCTGGACCCCCACGACCGGATCGCAGTGGTATCTCGCCTACCGGAACTGGACGTGGTTCGGCAACTACTGGGACGGGCTCACCTCGCCCAGCTTCATCACCGCTGCGGTGCGCACGATCGTGATGACCGTGGCCGCCACCGGGGTCGAGTTCCTGCTCGGCTTCGGGCTCGCGCTCCTCTTCCTCGAGAAGTTCATCGGCCGGGGGGTCGCAACGGTCCTCTTCCTGATCCCGATGATGATCGTGCCTGCCGTGTCCGGCTTCGTCTTCCTGCTGCTCCTCCGCACCGATGGCCCCCTCAACACGGCCATCTCGGCGATCGTGCCCGGGACGTTCGAGGCCCGCTGGCTCACCGATCCCACGCTCGCGCCTGTTGCCGTCACGCTCGTTGACATCTGGCAGTGGACGCCGCTGATGTTCCTCATCCTGCTCGCCGGCCTGATGGCCGTGCCGGAGGACCAGATCCAGGCAGCGGACATCCTCGGCGCCTCCTGGTTCCAGAAGCTCCGGCACGTCGTCCTGCCGATCGTGAAGCCGATCATCCTGATCGCGCTGATCATCAGGGGGATGGAGGCCTTCAAGATCTTCGACGCCGCGTGGCTGCTCACCCAGGGCGGTCCGGGCGAGGCGTCCTCGACGATCTCGGTGAAGCTCTACCGCGAAGCGTTCCAGAACTCGCAGTGGAGCTACGTGGCCGCACTCGCCATCGTGGTGATGATCTTCGTCAGCCTGGCAGCCTCGCAGGCGATCAAGCCGCTCGAGCGCCAGCAGGAGCGAGGGGCGTGAAGGCCCTGCTGACGTCGCTGCGGATGATCGTGATCGCAGCGGTTCTCTGCATCTTCCTCTTCCCCGTCTACTGGACGGTGACGATGGCCTTCAAGCCTGCCGAGGAGTGGACGCCGACCGGTGGCAAGACGTACTGGGTGCCTGACCATCCGACGTTCGACAACTTCCGGCGCATCTTCGGGGGCACGCCGGGCGGGTCCGACAGCTTCCTCGTCTCGACCCCGATCAACGCGACCGACTCGATCGTCACGAGTCTCGTCACCTCGATCGTCGGGACGCTCCTGGCGCTCGCCGTCGGCACCTTCGCCGCCTACGGCATCTCGCGCTATCGCGCAGGCGGCAAGATGCTCGGCTTCTCGATCCTGCAGCTGCGCATGTTCCCACCGATCGCAGTGATCATCCCCGTCCTCTTCCTGTGGACGTACCTCCACCTGTTCGACACGCGTCTCGGGTTGATCCTCATCTACGGAGCCGTCACCTTCCCGTTCGTCGTGTGGCTGATGAAGAGCTTCTTCGACGAGGTGCCCCGCGAGATCAGCGAGGCCGCCATCGTCGACGGCTGCTCGCAGTTCGGGGCCTTTCGCAAGTCCGTGCTGCCCCTCGTCAAGGGCGGCCTCGCAACGACTGCTCTGTTCGTGTTCATCCTCAACTGGTCGGACTTCCTGATCGCCCTCGTGCTCGCCGGCAACAACGTCGTGACGGCTCCCGTGTTCCTCAGCCAGATCACCTCTGCCGCGACCGGCGAGGAGTTCGGCTCGCGGGCGGCCCTCGGGGTGATCCTGATCACGCCGCCGATGCTGCTCTCCATCCTGATCCAGAAGCACCTCGTACGAGGGCTGACCTTCGGCGCGATCAAGCGTTAACGCCCGTGGCGCAGATTCAGATCCAGCAAGTCACGAAGACCTTCGGCCGCTTCGACGCCGTGCAGGACCTCGATCTCGAGATCGAGGACGGCACCTTCGTAGCGCTGCTCGGCCCTTCGGGCTGCGGCAAGTCGACGACGATGAACATGCTGTCGGGGCTGCTGGAGCCGAGCCGGGGCCAGATCCGCTTCGACGGCGCGGTCGTCAACAAGCTCAAGCCGGGCGACCGAAACGTCGGCTTCGTGTTTCAGAACTACGCGATCTTCACGCACATGTCGGCGTTCGACAACATCGCCTTCGGCCTGCGCATCCGCAAGCGGCCAGCCGACGAGATCGACCGGGAGGTGCGGCAGGTGGCCCAGCTCCTGGGCATCGAGGAGATGCTCGAGCGCCGCACCACCGACCTGTCCGTCAACGATCTGCAGAAGGTTGCGATCGGCAGGAGCATGATCACGAAGCCGGGCATCTTCCTCCTCGACGAGCCGTTCTCGAATCTCGACGCCGGCTTCCGCAGCTACATGCGCGCAGAGCTGAAGAAGCTCCAGCGCGAGCTTTCGCAGACCATGATCTACGTCACCCACGATCAGATCGAGGCCATGTCGATGGCCGAGAAGATCGCGATCATGGATCGCGGCCGGCTGCAGCAGTACGGGACTCCCGACGAGGTCTACAACCAACCGTCGAACAGGTTCGTGGCGGGATTCGTGGGCTCGACGATGATGAACTTCCTGCCCACGACGCTCGACCGCTCGGGCGGCGACCTCGTGCTCACGATCCCGGTGGTCGACGCCCGCCCGGTCGCCGTGCACCCACGCGACGGCGACGGCGACAGCGACTCGTTCACGCTGGGGATCCGCCCCGAGCACATCGAGCTCGTCGACCCCGGATCGAGCTCGGCTTCCCTTCGCGGCACCGTCACGCTGATCGAGTCGCTCGGGCCGCGCAACATCGTTCACCTGACGAGCGACGGCTACCTGCTGCGGGTTACGGTGCCGCCGACCGTGAGACCCCGTGTCGGCGAGGCGGTCGGGCTCGACCTCGACGCCCGTCGCGTGCACGTGTTCGCCGATGCGAGCGGAAAGGCGCTCGCCTGATGAGCCGCGTCCAGATAGCGGGCGTGACCAAGCGCTTCGGGGACGTCACTGCGCTCGACGGCATCGAGCTCGACATCGCCGACGGCGAGTTCTTCTGCGTGCTCGGGCCCCCGGGCGCCGGCAAGACGACGCTGCTGCGCACGATCGTCGGTCTCGAGCGGCCGGAGCGGGGAGCGGTGCTGATCGGCGGCACCGATGTGACGGACCTCGTGCCGAGCGAGCGCAACGTGTCGATCGTCTTCCAGAATCTGGCCCTCTACCCCGACAAGACGGTGTACGACAACCTCGCCTTTCCCCTGCGTCAGGGCCGCGAGAAAGTCGCCTCCTCCGAGATCGACCGCCGCGTCAAGGAGACGGCGGCGCTGTTGCAGATCGAACCGCTCCTGAAACGGCGCCCGGCGAACCTCTCCGGGGGGGAGCGCCAGCGGGTCGCGATCGGTAGATGCCTCGTGCGGGCGCCACGCGTCTACCTCCTCGACGAGCCGCTCTCTGCCCTCGACGCGCTTCTGCGCCTGCAGATGCGGGCCGAGCTGAAGTACCTGCAGCGGGATCTCGGGCGCACGCTCGTCTACGTCACCCACGACCAGGTCGAGGCGATGAGCATGGCCGACCGGATCTGCGTGCTCGACCGCGGGCGCGTTCAGCAGGTGGGAACCCCGGACGACGTGTACAACCGGCCTGTGAACACGTTCGTCGCCACGACGGTCGGCATGCCGCCGATGAACCTCGTTCCCGTTCGGGTAGAGGCGGGGAACGGCGACGTCCAGCTGCGCTCCAGCGCCTTCTCGATCCGGGCCCCGCTCGACTCACGGATCGAGGCGATCTCGTCCCGGCACGGGGAGGAGCTGCAGGTCGGCGTCCGTCCCGAGGACCTCCGCATCGGCGCCGAAGCGCCGGGGGCGACGATGCGCTGCCGCGTGATCGCCGTCGAGCCGCTCGGCGGCGAGGCGATCGTCGACCTCGACCTCGGCGGCAGGATCGTCAAGGCGATGACGGGGCCGGATGTTCGTATCGAGCCCGACGAGCTCCTTCCCGTCGCGTTCGACCTGTCGCGCATCCATCTCTTCGGCGGCGACGGCCGGTCGGTCTACGCGGCGGGCGGGGCCACCACCTTCGCGCCGGCGGCCTGACCGTGTCGTCCCGGGAAGCGGCGGTACGGGCGTGAGCGCGGACGACGCTTTCGGCCTGGCCGGGACGGCGTGCGTGGTGACGGGGGCAACGAGCGCCGTGGGGCTAGCGTGCGCCCGTCGGCTCGCCGGCGAGGGCGCGGAGCTCGTGCTCGTCGACGACGACGCAGACCGGGTGCAGGAGGCTGCCGCGACGATCGGGGGTACCGCGGTCGTGGGCGATCCTGCCGCGGAGGACACTGCCGAGGAGGCGGTGGCGACGGCCACGATCCGGACCGGGAAGCTGGACGTGCTGGTGCACTGTGACATGGTGCACAAGCGCATCGCCCTGGAGGACACCGACCTGGACGAATGGGATGCGATCTCGGCAGTCAACCTCCGCGGTGCCTTCGCCTTCGCACGGGTCGCTCTGCGTGCGATGAGCGCGTACGGGACGGGCGCGATCGTTCTCGTCACGCCGCTTGCGGGCGTCGTCCGGGCGCTGCCCGGAGCGGAGGCGGTAGCGGCTACGACGGCGGGCGCCCACGGCCTGACCCGCGCGCTCGCGCGCGCCGGAGGGCCGCACGGCGTGCGGGCGAACGCCGTCGCGACCGGCTACCTCGACACCCCGACCACCCGTGCCTGGTCGGACGAGGAGCGCGAGGCGGCGGCCGCCGCCACACCGCTCGGGCGCGCCGGTCGTGCCGACGACGCCGCGAGCGCGGCCGTCTGGCTCGCATCCGCCGCGGCGGCCTTCGTGACCGGCGCCGTCCTCCGCGTCGACGGAGGGCTTGCCGCATGAGCCGCGCCGGCCGTTTGCCCACTCGGAGCCCATCGCTCGGAGCGGCGAGGGCTCCGAGGCCTACTCAACGCCGATCACACACGGCAGTGTCAGCGGTGTAAAGGAGGACGTCGATGTTCACGGCAACAAAGGATCTGATGCTTCCGGCGACGGTCACGGGCTCATGGCCCCGTCCCCGCTGGTACACGCAGAACATGTGGGGTCGCCCGCTCGACACGGCGATGATGGACCCCTGGTTCCGCGAGCAGTTCAGCGACGCCCACGCGATCGTCGTCTCCGACCAGGAGCGCGCCGGCCTCGACATCCTGACGACCGGCGACTACCACCTCGACGAGGACGTCGCCGGCCGCTCGTGGCACCACTACCCGCTGCAGCGCTGGAAGGGCCTCGAGCACGAGGAGCTCCAGACCCGCAACACCCGCTCGCCGCTGCTCGCCTACCCGGTCGGCACCATGCTCGACTCGATCTACAAGACGTGGCGCTGGCCGCGGGTCGTCGACAAGGTCGAGCACGACCCGAAGAACCCGCTCGAGTACGCGAAGATCTGGCGGATTGCGCAGCAGAGCGCCGCCTCGGGCAAGCAGATCAAGTTCGGCACCTGCTCCGCCCAGGTGCTGGCCTTCTTCCTCGACAGCCACACGGGGCATTACGACCTGGACGACAAGATGCAGGTCACCTGGGACATGGCGGAGGCGATCAACCTCGAGCTGCGCCAGCTCGCTGCGTCCGGCTGCAAGGTGATCCAGGTCGAGGAGCCGACGCTCCACTTCATGGCCTGCTACTACCCGAACGAGACGAAGCTGCTCGACTTCCTCGTCGATTGCTTCAACCGTGAGATCGAGGGGCTCGACGACGTCGAGGTCTGGATCCACACCTGCTGGGGCAACCCGAACATGCAGAAGGTGTTCACCGACGAGTCGTACGCGAACTCGGTGGAGATCTACCTGGAGCGGCTGAAGGGCGACGTCTGGACGGTCGAGGCGACCGAGAACGACCTCAGGGAGCTCCCGCTCTTCGCCCCGTACAAGGACTCGCTGAAGAAGAAGGTCGCGGTCGGCGTCGTCAGCCACCGCACACTGCAGGCGGACTTCCCCGAGGTCGTGGCGGGCCGCGTGCGACGGGCGCTCGAGCACATCCCCGCCGACAAGCTGATCCTCTCCACCGACTGCGGCTTCGGCCGCCAGGGCTTCAACCGCCACCTGGCCTTCTACAAGGCCTCGGCGATCCCGCAGGCGCGCAACATCGTGCTGCAGGAGCTCGGCCTCGAGCCCCGCTACGTGGCCGCCCAGGACGAGGGCCTCGCGTGGGATCAGCTCCCCGACGACGAGCCGTTCACCCACCTCAAGCCGCTCCGCTGAGAGGACAACCGACATGAGCCAGCCGCGCTTCTCCGTCTCCGAGTTCAGCACGATGCCGCTCTCCTTCGAGGAGGACCTGGCCGCCTACGCGGCGGGCGGCGCCGAGGGGATCGGCCTCGCCGAGGCGAAGCTGCCCGAGGGACGCGACACCGAGTCGCTCGCGCAGCTGCGGGCCTCGGGCCTGAAGGCCACGATCTGCCTGCCGGCGGGACTGTCGGTGCTGCCGTTGCCGCCGTTTCCGGGGCCAGACGACCCGCAGGAGCGGGTCGAGTCGCTCTGCGCCTCGGTGCGGCGGCTCGCCGCCTTCGAGCCCGAGACCGTGCTCTGCCTCACCGGCCCCGTGGGCGACCGCGACCCCGGGGAGGCGCGGCAGATCGTCGTCGAAGGGCTGCGCGAGGTCGCCCGCGCGGGAGCGGAGGTCGGCGTTCGCGTGGCGCTCGAGCCGATTCACGCCTCCGCGCGGGACGACTTCACGATGGTCGACAACATCCCCGACGCGGTCGCCCTGCTCGAGGAGGTGGGGGTGCCGATGGGCATTCTCTTCGACACCTGGCACCTCTGGGACACGCCGGACGTGCTCGACCACATCCGTGCACACGCCCACCGCTTCCCGGCGGTGCACGTGAACGACTGGCGCGACCCGACACGGGGCTGGGACGACCGGCTGCTCCCCGGAGACGGAATCATGGATCTCCCCGCCATCTTCGGGGCGCTCGAGGCGGGCGGCTTCGACGGCTGGTACGACCTCGAGATCTTCTCGACCGAGACGTATCCCGACTCGCTGCTCAAGCTCGACCCGGTCGAGCTCGTGCGCCGTGGCAAGGCGGGATTCCTACGCGCCTGGGAGGCCCGGCACTCGTAGTCACCCGTGATCGATCGGAGTGTCCGGGCTCGTGAGTAGCTCGAGTGCTGCCTCGGGCTGCTTGAAGGGTGGGATCACGTAGATGCCTGCTGCA
>DAIOGR010000072.1:0-9082 GCA_036745155.1 Gaiella sp. | reverse complement strand
CACCGTGATCCTGAAGGGGCGCGCTTCGCGCGCCCGGGGTTTCGGGTGCAACGGTGCGAGACGCCGTCTACGCCTCCTGGTCGGCCTCGACGGCGCCACGGCGCCCGGACCAGAGCGAGAGCAGGCTGAGCGCGGCGATGCCGGCGAAGGCCACGAGCGCCAGGTACGGGATCGTGGAGAAGCCCCAGATCTTGAACCACTGCACCTCGCAGAGCGCGCCCTGCTTGCAGAGCGACGCCTGCTCCGGGAACCAGGTCAGCTGCAGGTGGTAGAGAGCGATCACGGCGCCGATCAGCGAGATCACGAGCCCGTACAGCGCCATGCCGCGGTCGCGGCGGACCGCGGCGATCCCGAACAGCACCACGAGCGGGTACATCGCGATCCGCTGGTACCAGCAGAGGGTGCACGGGACGTAGTCGGCCACCTCGCTGAAGTACAGGCTGCCCCCCATGGCGATCGCCGCGAGCGCGAAGGCGCCCCACAGCTCCACGCCGTAGATCCGGTCGGCGATCCACGAGAGCGGCGCCACGCCGCCGCTCCACTCGAGCGGCCCTGCCAGCACGAGCACGAGCAGGCCGGCCAGCACCACCAGCGAGGCCAGCGTCAGGAACGTCTCCACCTGCTCGGTCGTCATGCGCTCACCCTATGCAACCCGTCTCCTGGTGCGCGCCCGTGAATTCGCGGAGCCCAGGGGGGGTTTTCGCGCAGCCCAACCCCGGCGCAACGCCTACTTAACCCGCCCTAACCCGCGGTTCACGCGCCCGCTCGTATAACAAGTGCGTGGAACAGTCACACGACCCCCCGACTCCCTCCACCCCTCCCGCGAGCGGCACCTCCCCCTTTTGGCCGCTCGTCGCGCTCGCCGCCGCCGCCCTCCTCGGCGGCGGCGTAGCGCTCGGAGGAGCGTTCGCAGTCGGCGCGTTCGAAGGGACGACCACCACGGTGATCGAGCAGGCCTCGCCGAGCGCGGGAACGGCCGTCCCGGCCGCCGCCTCCGGCGCTCTCACCGTCAACCAGATCTACGAGCGCAGCGGCCCCGGCGTCGTCCAGATCACGTCGACGACCAGCGACGGGCAGGCGCTCGGCTCGGGCTTCGTGATCGACAAGTCGGGCCACATCGTCACCAACTACCACGTGATCGACGGTGCCACCGCGATCAGCGTGCGGTTCTCCAACGACGACACGCTCAAGGCGAGGCTCGTCGGCAGCGACCCCTCCACCGACATCGCGCTGCTGCGCGTCAATGCCGGCGCGCGCGCGCTGACGCCGCTCACGCTCGGTGACTCCGAACAGGCGCAGGTCGGCGACACGGTCGTCGCGATCGGGAACCCCTTCGGGCTCGAGCGCACCGTCACGTCGGGCATCGTCAGCGCGCTGCAGCGGGCGGTGATCGCGCCGAACGGCTTCGCCATCGACCATGTGATCCAGACGGATGCTCCCATCAACCATGGCAACTCCGGCGGGCCGCTCCTGAGCACGCGCGGCGAGGTGATCGGCGTCAACTCGCAGATCGAGACGGGCGGCGTCGGCGACGGCAACGTCGGCATCGGCTTCGCGGTTCCCTCGAACACCGTCGAGACCGTCGTCGCCCAGCTGCTGCAGAGCGGCAAGGTCGAGCACGCGTATCTCGGCGTCGGCGCCCGCCAGCTCGACTCCGAGCTTGCGACCACGTTCCGGCTTCCGGTCGACACCGGCCTGCTCGTCGAGACCGTCAGCGACGGCAGCGGTGCCGCCGAGGCGGGGCTCCGCCCCGGCAACGAGCAGACCGTGATCGCGGGGCAGAGCTACCGGATCGGCGGCGACGTGATCGTGGGCGCCGACGGCAAGCGGGTCGCGTCGATCGAGGACCTCCGCGGCATCATCGCGGCACACAGGCCGGGCGACACGATTCGCCTGCAGATCTACCGCGGCGGCAAGCAGCAGACCGTCACGGTCACCCTCGGGCGGCAGCCGAAGACTCCCTCGTAACACGGCAGGCCACGCCCGTGGCGGGCACCCCTCCCCTGGAGCCCGCCGTCTGCACGAAGACCCCCACCTGCCGGGGGTCTTCGTGTTTTCAGGGATGCCGGGAGAGCGCCTCGTCGGTCAGCCGGTAGCCCCGTTCGATGATGGCGTGCTTGGTCTCCAGCGCCCAGCTGAGGCCGGTCTTGAAGCTCGGGTCGAGCGTGTGCTCGCCGGCGTCACCTCGCACGATCATCGTCGGCAGGGCACGGTTGTGCCGGAACGGGAACGACGCCGTCGCGAATCTTGCCTCGACCGCGGCGGCGGCGTGCCGCTTGCGTCCGGGGGGAGCGTGGCGCCGGGCGATCTCGACCATATCGTGGCGGAGCGAATCCATCTCCTGCACCGACGCGTCACGCTCGGCGGCGTAGCGCTCCTCGAGTGCCGTGTTGCGGGCGATCGAGATCCGCATCAGGCGGACGATCATCTCGGCCAGGTGGGCCGGCTCGCCCCGCTCCTGGCGCGCCTCGGCCTCCTGGAGCTCGCCGATGATCGCGCGCACGGGCGGGACGGCGCGGAACGGCTCCAGTCGGCGACGGAGGCGGGAGAGGTTCTCGCCGCCGACCTTGGGGTGGCGGGAGATGTAGCGGAAACCGACGATCTCGTGCACTGCCGGGTTGTCGTAGGCGTGGCCCAGCGGGAAGTTCCGCACCCAGCCGCCGTCGGTGCCGATCACCTCTCCTACGCGCACGGGGAGCACGAGCGCACTGATCGCGGCCGAGGCCAGCACGGCCGCCCCCATCTCGAGGGGATCGCTCGTCCGCGACGAGTAGACCCGCTCGAAGGCGTGGTCGGCCTCGCTGTCCTCTGTGGTCGTCACGTCCGTCACGCACACGAACAGCTCGACCGGCGACTCGTGCAGCGCGGCGACGAGTTGCTCGGCCGGTTCGATCCGCTCGGAGATCGTTGCCGGTAGCGCATAGTCGTGCAGGCCCGCGAAGGGCAGCTGCCAGAGCCTGTGCGGGCGGAAGGTCTCGTCCGGTTGCAGGCTCAGGCAGAACTCCTCGAGGTCGTCCACTCGGTCGAGCGCCGCCATCACCCCGGTGAGCGCGCCCGCCGAGGTGCCGTAGATCCAGCCGATCCGCGGCCACAGCGGGCTCTCCCGTAGCCGCTTCAGGAAGCCGAGCTCGAGCAGCACCGCATTCATGCCGCCGCCCGAGAGCACGAGAGCCACGTCGCGATCCTTGACCATGTCCGTATTCTGCGGCCGTGGAGCACGACGTGCCGCAGAGCCCGCAAACCGGTTCGATCATTCTCGAGCACGAGGGGCTGGTCGAGGACGAGCGGCTCTGGGAGGACGACGGCGACGCCGACCACTCCGGGTGGTTCTGCGTCCGCACGGCGCCGTTCCCGTGCCCGGCCGCCGGGTGCACGTTCGTGGCCGACTACATGACCGCCGCCCACCTGATCCTCGTGTGGGAGGAGCGCGACGACCCGAACCTGCTCTGGCACGCCCAGCGTGCGATGGAGGTCGGGCGCGACCCGCGGGTCGTCCCATACGAGCGCACGTTCGGGCCGAGCGCCTCGTACTACGCGTGGGAGGCCTCGGGGCGGCCGGTTCACGGCGTGCGCGGGAAGAGCTAGCCGGGGCTCTGGTGCGCGGGGCCGCGTACGTCCTTGCGCTCGCGTGGAAGCGTGTCCGGCGACGCTCGTCGGGGGCGTTGCTCGCAGCAGTGGGGATCGCGGTCGGCACGGCCGTCCTCTTCGGCATTCTCGCCGGAACGAAGGTGGCGCAGGATCGCAGCTCCTCGCAGGCCGTTGCGCGCATCCCGGCTGCGGCGCGGTCGGTCCGGGTGGCCTGGTTCGGCGTCCCCTCCGCAGCGGACGAGAGCCTCCTTCGGCTGGATTCGGCGGCTCGTCGCGCGCTCGCAGGCGTCGGCCTCGCCGGGCCGGCGTCGCTCGTGCTCTTCCGCGAGAGTACCGTCGCAGGCCACTTTGCCGGGCTCGCCGCCGTCGACGGCCTTGCCCCGCACGTCCGGCTCCAGACCGGCAGGCTGCCGCGCCCGTGCACACCGTCCCGCTGCGAAGTGCTGCGGCTCCGGGGAGAGGGCTCGATCCCGAACGCTCCCGGGCTTCGCCTCGTCCAGGTCGGAACCGCCTCGCTCCGCTCCGGCGTCCTCTTCGGCGACTTCCTCGCCCCCACCGACAACGCGCTTGCCGACCGCGAGGTGGCGCCGGCGCTGCAGAGGGCGGCGGGGTACCATCGCCCGGCGCCTGCGCCGCTGCTCGTGGCCGACGGCGTCGCCGCTCTCGCGGGCTCCCCGGCTCTGACGGCCACCTATCGCAGCTACGCCTGGGTCTGGCCGCTCCGCTCCGGCGCCCCGCGCCTCTGGGAGATCGACAGGCTCGTGCAGCGGGTCGACCGGGCGCGGGCCGAGCTCGCGGCCTCGTCTGCATCCTTCGCCGTGCAGGCGCCGACCGAGGAACTGCGGGCCGCCCAGAGGGCGAGCACGGTCGCGGGCCGGCGGCTGCTGCTCGTGGGCGGCGAGGCGGCCGCGCTCCTCTTCGCCTTCGCGGTGCTGGCCGCCCGTGGCATGCGCCGCGACCTCGAAGCGGCGCGGCGACGCCTCACGTGGTCCGGGGCGCGGCGGTGGCAGCTCGGGCTGCTGGCCGGCGCCGAGAGCGCCTTCGTCTCCCTCGCGGGCACGGTGATCGGGTGGCTTGCCGGCCTGGCCGCCTGCGTGGCGGCGGCGAGCAGCGCGGGCGCTCCCGTGGGCGAGGTGCTGCGTGAGAGCCTGCTCGCGCCGCCGGCGCTCGCGCTCGCAGCCGGCGTTGCCCTGGCGGCCGCGCTCGTGATCCTCGTCGCGGTCTCGGTGCACCCGCGCTCCGGGCGCCGGCTCGGCCTGCTCGATGCGGCGGCGGTAGGCGCAGTGGCGGTCGTCGCGGCCGCTCTGGTCGGCGGCGCCGCCGACGAGGAGCGGCTGGCAAGCGACCAAGGGGCGGGGCTGGTGCTGCTCCTGCTGCCGGGCCTGATCGCGTTCGCGGCGGCCGTCGTGGCCGCACGCCTCTTCGGCCCTCTCGTCCGGCTCGCCGGCCGAGCTGCCTCGAGGCGTGTCGACCTTCGTCTCGCGGCTGTGTCGCTCGGCCGCGGGCCGGGCGCCGCCGCCGTCACGGTCGCGTTCCTCGTGCTCGCGTTCGCCCTCGCGCTGCTCGCCGAGGGGTATCGCGCCACGCTCGCCCGGGGAGAGGCCGACCAGGCCGCCTTCCGGGTCCCGCTCGACTTCGTCGTGCGCGAGGACCTGCGCCGGCTCGTACCGGTGCTCGACGCGGCGCCGCTCGAGCGCTTCGGGAAGCTCGGTGGTGTCGCGGCAGCCGTCCCTGTCCTCCGCGTGCGCGGCGGCGCCGGGCAGGCCGAGGGCGTCTCGGGCGTCACCGTGCTGGGCCTGCCCGCATCCGTCGTCGGCCGGCTGCGCGGCTGGCGGAGCTCCTGGGCCGACGTGTCGCGGGCGACGCTCGCGGCCGACATCGCGCCTCCACACCCGCTCACGCTCTCCGGGATCCGGCTGTCCTCGAACGACCTCGCGCTCGAGGCGGGCCCCGGCCCGCTCACGTTGGTCGCCACGGTCGTCTCCCCCCGGGGACGGTACCGCCGCGTCGAGCTGGGCCGGCTCGACGCGTATGCCACCCGAGAGCTGCACGCGACCGTTCCGCCCGAGCTACGTCACGGCACGCTCGTCGCACTCGAGCTCGTACCGCCACGCCTGCAGGAACGTGGAGCGGACGCCGGCCAGGCGCTGATCGGGGTCTTGCGCCTGAGCGGGCTTCCGCTCGCCGGCTGGGTCGGCGAGGGAGGTGTCCGCTCCCGTGCCGCGCGCGACGGCGTCCAGCTCAGCTTCCGCATCACGCCGGCGCGCACCGCCCGGCTGCGCGCACCCCAGACCACCGACGACGAGCCGCCCGCAGTTCTCGCCACCCCCCGTCTCGCGGAGCTGGCCGGGGGCGTCGGCGGCATCCTGACGCTCCGGATCGCCGGCGCGAGCGTGCCCGTGCGGGTCGCAGAGGTGGTCGAGCGCTTCCCGGGCTCGACCGGTGAGTCGGTCGTCGGCGACGCCGGCGCGCTGGAGGTGGCGATCAACGTCGAAGCGCCGGGAGCCGCACGCACGAGCGAAGTCTGGCTGGAGGTGCCCTCCGGGCACGACGAGGCGGTCGCCGCGGCTCTCGCCCGGCCGCCGTTTCGTGCGCTCGAGTCGATCTCCCGCCGGGAGCTCGAGGCCGGTGCGCGCAACGACCCGCTCGGGCACGGGACACTCTTCGCGCTGGGTGCCGCCGCCCTGGTCGCGCTACTGCTCGCCGCTGTCGGGCTCGCACTCACCGTACGCTCCGACCTGAGGGACGACCGCGGCGAGCTGTACGACCTGGAGTCGCAGGGCGCCGGTCCCGCACTCCTGCGGCGGGTCGTGCGGGTCAGGGCGCTGGTGGTCGCGCTGGCCGGCCTCGCCGGCGGCGCGCTCGCCGGGGCGCTGCTCGCACTGCTCGTGACGAGGGTCGTCTCCGTCACGGCCCGCACCACCGCGCCTGAGCCGCCCCTCGCAACCACCTTCGCGGCGGGCGTCGTTGCGAGCGGCGCGGTCGCCTACCTCGTGCTCGCCGTCCTCCTCGTCGGGTTCGCCACCCATGGTGCATTCCGCGGGGGGCGCGGCCCGCTGCGCGGAGAGGAGATGGGATGACCCGCATCGTGGACGCGCACGAGCTGTTTTGCGTCTACCCGTCCCCGCAGGGTGGCGTGGCCGCGTTGCAGGGACTCACGCTGGCCGTCGAGCAGGGCGAGATCTGCATCGTGCTCGGGCCGAGCGGCTCCGGCAAGACCACGCTGATGCGGGTGCTCGCGGGCCTGGAGCGGCCGAGCTCGGGATCGCTCACGGTGGGGGGCCTGGAGCTCGGCTCCCTGCCCGCCCGGCGGCTCGGGCGCTACCGGTCGGAGACGCTCGGCTACGCGGACCAGCACTACTGGCGGGCTCTCGCAGGGGAGCTGACGGCGGAGGAGCTCGTTGCCGTGCCGCTCGGCCTCGCGGGCGTCGGCCCGGTGCCACGGCGCGTTCGTGCGCACGAGCTGCTCGAGCGCGTCGGCCTGCTGGAGCGAGCGAGCGCCCTTCCGGCCGAGCTCTCCGGCGGGGAGCAGCAGCGGATCGCACTCTGTGCCGCGCTCGCTCACAGGCCGCGGCTACTGATCGCCGACGAGCCCACCGGCGAGCTCGACCGCGCGACGGCAGAGGACGTCTGCCGGCTGCTCGCCGAGCTGACGCGTGAGCAGGGCGCGACCGCCCTCGTCGTCAGCCACGACCCGAACTCGGCCGAGATCGCCGACCGCGTCGTTCACATCCGCGACGGCCGGGTCAGCGAAGAGGAGGGCCACGCCGGACAGGCCGTCGTCGTCGGGCGCGGCGGCTGGCTGCGGATCCCGGAGGAGACGTTGCGTGCCGCTGGAATCGGCGACCGCGCGCGGGTGGCGTTGCGCGACGGCGCGGTCGAGCTCAGGCCCGTGGCGGGGTCGACGCGGCTCGCAGAGCTCGCGGCGCCTGTGGTCGGGGGAGCAACGGGAGCGCACGTCGAGGCTCGCGGCTTGACCCGGCGCTACGGTCGCCAGGCGGCGCTGGAGGGGCTCACCGCAACGTTCGAGCCGGGACGCCTCACCGCCGTGACCGGACCGTCCGGCTCGGGGAAATCGACGCTGCTCTCTCTCCTGGCCGGCCTCGACGTCCCCGACGAGGGTGACGTCGTGATCGGCGGCGTCGTGGTCTCGGCGCTCGATCGAGACGAGCGCGCCGCGTTCCGTCGCGACCACGTCGCGTTCGTAGGCCAATCACCGGGGCTCTCCGGCTTCCTCAGCGCCCGCGAGAACGTCGAGCTCGGCCTCGCGGTGCGCGGCGTCGAGGGTGTGGAGGCCCACGACCGGGCCGGCGAGGCGCTGGCCGCGGTGGGCCTCGCCGAGCACGCCGACCGTCCGGTGGAGCGCCTCTCCGCGGGACAGCGCGAGCGTGTCGCCGTCGCGCGTGCGCTCGCCGCGCGGCCGGCGGTGATCCTGGCGGACGAGCCGACTGCACGCATCGACGTCGCGAGCACGCTGGCTCTGGGCGGCCTCTTCGCCGATCTCGCGAGCGAGTACGGGACGACCTTCGTCTGCGCCACCCACGACCCGATGCTGATCGAGCTCGCCGACGACGAGGTGCAGCTCCGTGCCCCGGCGCGGGTACGATGAGCGGCCTGTCATGGCAACCCAGAACGAGACGATCCAGGTCACGGGCATCCGCTGCGAGCGGTGTGTCAACCGCCTGGCGGCCGCGCTGCGCGGCCACGACGGGCTCGACGTCGCGAACGCGAACCTGATGGGGCAGGTGATGCTGCAGTTCGACGACGCGAAGACGTCGCGCGACGAGCTCGTCGCGACGATGGGCAAGGCAGGCTTCCACGAGGCCCAGCTCGTCTGAGCCGGTCTCGCAGGGGGAATAACGCAGCCGCCCGCTGCGTTTCACCCTCTCGTACGACAGTGGTACGGTAGCCGGATGGGCGAGCCCGAGCCGGACATCGAGGCCCGCCGGATCGCGTCCTCCGCGCGCGACAGGGTGCGCTTCGAGGAAGAGGCTCTCGCACTCGCCGATCAGGTCTACCGGGTCGCACGCCGGCTCGTCGGCTCCCGAGAAGAGGCAGAGGATCTTGTCCAGGAAACCTACGCTCGAGCGTTCAGGAGCTGGAGCTCCTACACCCCGGGAACGAACCTCCGTGCCTGGCTGCTCCGCATCCTCACGAACCTCAACCTCGATCGTGGCCGCAAGATTCAGCGCACCCCCGACGTGCAGCCGCTGGAGGAGGGTGACTACTACCTCGCGAACAGGATGGCGGAAAGCCAGGGCGAGCTGGCGCTCGACCAGGACAAGGTCGTGGAGCGCCTCTCGCAGGACTCGATCGTGACGGCGCTGTCGTCGCTGCCGCACGACTTCCGGGACGTGGTGGTGCTCGTTGACATCGGCGAGTTCAGCTATGCGGACGCGGCCCAGATCCTCGACATCCCGATCGGAACGGTGATGTCCCGCCTGCACCGGGGCCGGCGCCTGCTGAAGCAGCAGCTCGCGGAGGAGGCGCTCTC
>DAIOGR010000071.1:0-9139 GCA_036745155.1 Gaiella sp. | reverse complement strand
CGCGCTAATCGAACTGCAGGTAGATGAGCGCGACGGCGAAGGTGCCGAGGAAGAGCAGGAGGAAGAGCCCGAACAGGGCCCAGCCCAGCAGCATGTTCCTGCGCTCGAGCTGCGGGTCCATCGTCACGACACCACCAGGGGGTCGATCGCGGCCGCCACGAACAGCAGGGCGAGGTACGCGAGGGAATAGTGGAAGAGCAGCACGGCGTTCCGACGCGAGCGGTGGCGCCGCAGCTGCCAGGCCAGGAAGAGGAAGTAGCCGCCGAGAAGCGCTGCGGCGACCGTGTACAGCGGCCCCAGCCACCAGCCGACGGCGATCGTGAACGCGACCAGCACGAGCGAGTAGAGCAAGATCTGCCGCGTCGTCTCCCGCTCGCCGCGGGTGCCGGGCAGCATCGGCACGTTCGCCGCCTGGTAGTGCTCCTTGATCATCAGCGCCAACGCCCAGAAATGGGGCGGCGTCCACAGGAACACGATCAGGAAGAGCCACAGGGCGGGCAGCGTCAGGTTCCCGGTCGCGGCGGCGAAGCCGACGAGCGGGGGCACGGCCCCGGCCGCACCGCCGATCACGATGTTCTGGTCGGTGGAGCGCTTCAGGAAGCCCGTGTACACGACGACGTAGAAGAGGCCGCCGGCGAGCGCGAGCACGGCCGTGAGCACGTTGACCGTGCTCGCGAGCAGCGCGAAGGACAGCGCCATCAGGACGAGGCCGAACTCGAGCGCCCGCGGTGCTGCGACACGTCCGGATGCGACGGGGCGGGCCGCGGTGCGCTCGCCCATCAGCTTGTCGATGTCGGCGTCCATGACGTGGTTCAGCGCGCTCGCCCCGCCGCACGCGAGCGCGAGGCCGACCATGGCGGCCAGGAAGCCGGTGCCGTCGGGCCATCCCTGCGCTCCGACGAACATGCCGGCTGCGCCCGTCAGCAGGAGCAGGGTCATGATGCGGGGCTTCGTCAGCGTCACGTAGTCCTGCCAGGAGCCGAACGGCAACGTCTCTCCCCGGAACGAGAGCGCCAGCGCCACGAGCGCCGCGGCGAGCGCGGCGCCGGCAGTAGCGACGTGCAGCCCGACCGCCCAACGGGCCTCGTCCGCCCAGGCGACGACCCCGCCGGTGGCGATCGCAGCCAGCATCAGCGCCAGTGCCGCAAGCGTCGGGGCGAGCAGGCGGGGGTAGGCGACGCGTGCGGCAACAGCCGCGGTGGCGAGGAACGGGAGTGCGACGAGGGCGGCCCCCCAGTGCGCCCGGCCGAGCTCGAGGGTGGCGCCGACGACGACGGCGCCCGTTGCCACTGCCCCGGCAACGATCGCCAAGCGCAGCAACGGCCCCGGCGTGGGAGCCGGGCTCCTGGAGCTAGAGGGCACCCGAGTCCTTCAGCGTGCGACGGAGGTCGTGGAGCGGCCGGGCGCTCGTCACGTACGGCACCGAGTCGAAGTTGTGCGGCGGCGGCGGCGACGTCGTGTACCACTCGAGCGTGTCCGCGAGCCACGGGTCGTTCCCGGCCCTGCGGCCGTTGAGGCTCTTCATGATCGCCGCCAGGAAGACGAGCATGCCCACCCCCATCGTGAACGACCCGATCGTCGACGCCAGGTTGTAGGCCTGCAGGAGCCCGGTGTCGTAGTAGGTGAAGATGCGGCGCGGCATCCCGAGCATGCCTGCCAGGTGCTGCGGGAAGAACGTCAGGTTGAAGCCGACGAAGGTGAGCCAGAACGCAGGTTTCGTGATCCGCTCGTCGAGCAGGCGGCCGTAGAGCTTGGGCCACCAGTAGACGAGGCCGCCGAGGATCGCGAACACGGCGCCGCCGAAGAGCACGTAGTGGAAGTGCCCCACGACGAAGTACGTGTCGTGTAGCTGCCAGTCGACCGGGAAGGCGGCGAGGTAGATGCCGGTGAGCCCGCCGAACACGAAGACCGAGAGGAACGCGACCGCGAACAGCATCGGCGTGTCGAAGCTGAGGTTGCCGCGCCACAGGGTTGCGAGCCAGTTGAAGACCTTCATCCCCGTCGGTACCGCGATCACCATGGAGACGAGCATGAACCAGATGTTCAGCGGTGTCGAGAGGCCGACCGTGAACATGTGGTGGGCCCAGACGAGCAGGGAGAAGAAGCCGATCGCGACCGACGAGAACGCGATCGCCTTGTAGCCGAAGATCGGCTTGCGGCTGAAGACGGGGAGGATCTCCGAGACGATCCCCATGGCCGGCAGGATCATCACGTACACCTCGGGATGCCCGAAGAACCAGAACACGTGCTGGTAGAGCACGGGGCTGCCGCCGCCGGAGGGCTCGAAGAAGTGAAACGTGCCGGGGAACTGGCGCTCGAGCAACAGCGCTGTCAGCCCCGCGGACAGCGCCGGCAGGACGAGCAGGAGCAGCCACGCGTAGACGTAGATCGACCAGACGAACAGCGGCATCCGCGTCCAGCTCATGCCGGCGGTGCGCATGTGCTGGATCGTGACGACGAAGTTGATCACGCCGGCGAGCGAGGAGAGCGTGAGGATGTGGAGCGAGAGGATCCACAGGTCCTGGCCGTTTCCGGGCGACTGCAGCGAGAGCGGCGGGTAGGCCGTCCAGCCGGTGTTGGCCGCGCCCCCCTTCGCGAAGAAGGACAGGCAGAAGACGAGGCCGGCAAACAGGTACAGCCAGTACGAGAGGGCGTTGAGCCGCGGGAAGGCCATGTCCCGGGCGCCGATCATCAGCGGCACCAGGAAGTTGCCGAGGCCCGCCAGGATGGGCACGACGACGAAGAAGACCATCCCCGTGCCGTGCATCGTGACGGACTCGTTGTAGGAGGTGCCCGTCACGATCGACTGGTCGGCCTGCGCCAGCTGCGTGCGGATGAGCAGTGCCAGGAAGCCCGAGATGGCGAAGAAGACGCCGGCGGTAGCGATGTAGAGGAGCCCGATCCGCTTGTGGTCGACGGTGACGAGCCACCCGGCCACGCGCCCGCGCTGCCAGGAAGGGACGTCCGGCGTGCCGCCGTTAGTTGCCACTGGCGAAGCGCTCCTTCAGGTAGTCGGTCATCGCCCGCATCTGCGTGTCGCTCCAGTCGCGGCCGACGGCTGGCATCAGGTTCTGGCCGTTGCGCAGCAACCTCTCGATGCCGGCCGCGTCGCTGACGAGCGAGGATCCCTGCAGCTGCGGCGCGTTGACGGCCACGTTTCCCTCGCCGGCGAGGCCGTGGCACTTGGCGCACACCCCGTCGTACGCTTCGCGGCCGAGCGGCGAGGTGCCGGCTTCCTGCTGGGCCTGTCGCTCGGCGAGCCAGGCATCGAACGTGGCCTGCGGCATCGCCTCGACTCTGGCGAGCATCCGCGCGTGGTTGAGCCCGCAGAGCTCTGCGCACTGACCGGAGAAGACTCCGGCCCGGTCGGCCTTGAACCACGTGTGGTTGAGACGGCCGGGAATCGCGTCGATCTTGCCCCCGAGCGCCGGGATCCACCACGAGTGGATCACGTCGAACGTGGGAGCCGTCACGTCGAGCTGGACGACGCCGCCGACAGGGGCGCGCAACTCGTCGATCGCGATCACCCCGTTCGGGTACTCGAACTGCCAGTAGTACTGGCGGCCGGTCACCTTGACGACCAGGTTGGGCTGGCCGGCGCTCGCGGCGGGAACGTCCTTGATGCCGGGAAGCTTCGCGAACACGAACACGGCGATCGCGAACAGGATCAGGACGGGCCCGATCGTCCACATCGTCTCGAGGCGCGACGAGCCGTGGATCTGGGCCCCGTCCGCATGCCGATGACGGCGCCTGCGGCGGAAGCGGATCAGGAACACGATCAGCAGCGCCTCGACGAGGACGAAGATGCCGAGGATGAAGGCGGTGATGAACCAGTAGCTCTGGGTGATGCCCTCCGCGTTCGGCGAAGCGGGCGGAACCGGCGCAAAGCCGCCGTTCCCGGCGAGTGCGGGAACGGCGAAAGCGAGCGCGGCGATCGCCGCGGCGACGGTTGCGAGAAGCTTGGGGCGCACGAGCGGTGTCATTCTATGAGGGTGGACGACACGACGCGACAACGAACCCGCGTTCGGCTTCCGTCGGACGTGACGCGGCCCTTCCAGGTGTACGTGAACGGCGTGCTCAAGCAGGAGGGCCGGGACTACGTCGTGCGCGACGGCGCCCTCCTGTTCGAGAGCGAGCTGAAGGAGGAGGGGAAGCTCGGCCTGATGCGCTGGGCGTCGATCGCGCTCGGGATCGCCGGCAGCTACGGGCGCAACGACTCGGTCGACGTCGTGTACCAGGTAGACAGCCAGCCGGTCGTCGCGGCGAAGCTCCCGGTGGAGGCAGCATAGAGCCGAGGCTTGGTGCGCTGTGGCCGCGGATGTCTCCCCTGCCTTTCCGCGAGACACCCGCCTTTTCGCCGCTGGCCAGCCAGCAGACCTGCCGTCAGCCTGGTGCCAGCACCAGCCAGGCGAACCCGAGCACGCCGCGGTAGCCGTCTTCGTACTCGCGCTTTCGCTCGGCTGCGAGCGCGAGCGCGTCGGGGTCGGACGACGCCTCCAGGCCGGAGCGCCAGCTCGACTCGAACGCGTCCCACTCCTCCAGGCTCGAGCGCTCGGCCCGCTCCACCCTGAAGCCCGCCTGTTGCGCGAAGGCCAGCAGCTCGTCGAAGCGCGGCAGGTCGCCGATCGCACGGCGGGCGACCGCTCCCGGCTGCTCGGCCCAGAACCCTTCGCCGTGGAGCAGCGACCCGCCCGCCTCGACCCGCCCGCGGAGCACCCGCAGCGCCGCCTCCGGCCCGCCGAGCGCGTGCGAGCTGCCGACGCAGATGACGACGTCCGCCTGATCGGTGATCTGCGCGGCGTCCGCCTCGACGAAATCGACGCGCTCCTGCAGGCCACGTTGCGCGGCGAGCCGCCGGCCGCGGTCGAGAGCGCCGCGGTCACTGTCCACGCCTGTGCCTGTCGTCGCCGGGTAGCCGGCCAGCATGCGCAGCAACAGCTCGCCCCAGCCGCAGCCGAGGTCGAGCACGTGATGTCCGGGCGAGATCGGCAGAGCGCGCACGAGCGCGTTCGCGCGCTCCACGGAGAGCGGGGCGTTGAACGTCAGGCCGGCGTGGGCGATCCGCCGCAGGTCGTCACGCACGGCCGGCAGCCTCCGCCGCGGCGCGCAGGCGAACGGCGTCGCGCAGGCCCAGTTGGCCGGGCTCGAGCCGCCAGGTCCAGTTGCCGCCGATCACGCCCGGGCGGTTCATGCGGGCCTCGCTGCCCAGGCCGAGCACGTCCTGCACGGGCACGACGGCGAGTGCCGCGCGCGAGGAGAGGGCCAGCTCGATAAGCGGCCATGGCTCCTGGTCGGGGAAGAACCCCACCAGTGTGTCGGTGTCATGGGTCGAGGTGTACACCACCTGGTTCACCCGGTGATTCGCCAGCCGGTGCGGATTGTCCTCGGTGCCGCCGAAGGCCCACAGCAGCACGGCCATGCCGGGGAAGCCGAGCTCGTTCCGCAGCTCGACGACGTCGGGGGTGATCACCCCGAGGTCCTCGGCAATCACGGGCAGCGTTCCCAGCTCCTGCTCGACGGCACGGAACACTGCTGCCCCCGGCCCCTTCTCCCAGTGCCCGTCTCTGGCCGTCTCGGCTGCGACGGGCACCGCCCAGTACCCCGCGAAGCCTCGGAAGTGGTCGATCCGGAAGACGTCGACGAGCTCGAGCACGCGGCGGATGCGCTCGACCCACCACCCATAGCCGCCCTGCGCCAGCGCCTCCCAGTCGTACAGCGGGTTGCCCCACCTCTGCCCCAGCTCGTTGAGCGGATCCGGCGGCGCCCCCGCGACGAAGCCCTCGGGCAGGAACAGCTCCGGGTGCGCGCGGTGGTCGCTGCTCGCCTCGGCGACGTAGATGGGGACGTCGCCGACGATCCGCACGTCGCGCTCGGCCGCGTACGCACGGAGGGCCGACCACTCGCGCGCGAACCGCACCTGGTCGGCGAGCGCGTCGGCACCCGCGTACGCGGCCCAGTCCCGCACCCAGTAGGCGTGACTCTCCTCGAAGGCACGGGCCTCGGACGGCTCCACCCGTGCCTCGGGGTCGGCGAGCAGGCCGGACCAGCATGCGAACGCCGAGGCGGACGCGTACGGCGAGCCGTGCCTGTCGGGCGGGTTGAGGGGCAGCACCTGCCACCAGCGGGCGCCGGCCGCGGCGAGCCAGTCGACGAACGAGAGGGCCTCGGGGCCCAGTCGCCCGCCCGGCAGCGAGGTCGGGTGCAGGCAGATTCCGAGTGAACGTGTGAGCCACATGGCCCGGACTGTTTACCTTGTCAGGGCATGCCGGCGCCACGCATCCAGATCCAGGACGTCCAACCGCAGGTCGACTGCGGCCGCTACCCGGTCAAGGCGACGCTGGGAGACCGCGTGCGCGTGACGGCCACCATCTTCCGCGACGGCCATGACGTGCTCCGCGCGACCGTCCGTCATCGCCCTGCCGGAACACGCCGCTGGCGCGAGTCGCCGCTCGAGCCGGTCGGCAACGACCGCTGGGAGGGCGGCTTCACGCCGGAGGCGCTCGGCCGTTTCGAGCTGCGCGTGCAGGCGTGGGTCGATCCGTACGCGACCTGGCTCGACGAGGTCGACCGCAAGGTCGCCGCCGGCCGGTCCGACCTGGCCGGCGAGCTGTCGGAGGGAAAGGCGCTGTTCGGCCCCGGCACCGTCGAGGAGTGGCGTGAGCGCGCCGACGAGCTGTCGCGGGCCGAGCGCCGCGAAGCCGTGAAGAGCCAGGCCTTCGGAGTCGACGTCGAGCGGGAGCTCGCCCGTTTCGGCGCCTGGTACGAGCTCTTCCCGCGCTCGTGGGGCGGGTTCCGCGGCGTCGCGGCCGTGTTGCCGGAGCTCGCTGCGCTCGGGTTCGACGTCGTCTACCTCCCCCCGGTGCACCCGATCGGGTTGACGAACCGCAAGGGCCGCAACAACGCCCCGCGTGCGCGGAAGAGCGACCCCGGCAGCCCCTGGGCGATCGGCTCCGCCTCGGGCGGCCATGACGCATTGCATCCGGTGCTCGGCACGGACGACGACTTCGACGCGATGGTGGAAGTGGCCGCCGAGGTGGGCGTCGCGCTGGCGCTCGACTTCGCCATCCAGTGCGCGCCGGACCATCCGTGGCTGTCCGAGCACCCCGAGTGGTTCCAGCGCCGGCCTGACGGCTCGATCAAGACGGCGGAGAACCCGCCGAAGCGCTACGACGACATCCACAACGTGAACTGGGAGACCCACGACCGGGAGGGGCTGTGGCACGCCCTCCGCGACGTCGTGCTGCACTGGTGCGCACGAGGCATCCGGGTCTTCCGCGTCGACAACCCGCACACGAAGCCGCTGCCGTTCTGGGAGTGGCTGATCGCGACCGTGCGCGCCGACTACCCCGACACGGTCTTCCTGGCCGAGGCCTTCACCCGGCCCGCGCCGATGACGACGCTCGCCAAGGTCGGCTTCGGGCAGTCGTACACGTACTTCACGTGGAAGAACTCCAAGGCCGAGCTCGTCGAGCTCGTCGAGCAGGTGCGGTCGTGGTCCGCCTTCTACCGGCCCAACATGTGGCCGAACACACCCGACATCCTTCACGCCTACCTGCAGCAGGGAGGCAGGCCCGCGTTCGAGGCGCGGCTCGTGCTGGCGGCCACCATCTCGCCGAGCTACGGCATCTACTCCGGCTTCGAGGCGTGCGAGAACGTGCCGGTGCGTCCCGGCAGCGAGGAGTACCTCGAGTCCGAGAAGTACGAAGTGAAGCGACGCCGGCTCGAAGGCCCGCTGCTGCCGCTGATCCGCAGGCTCAACGAGATCCGCCGCGCGCACCCGGCGCTGCAGCGCTTCGAGAGCCTGGGCTGGCTCGAGACGCAGAACGACGACCTGATCGCCTTCGCCAAGCACGACGGCGACGACACGGTGATCGTCGTCGTGAACCTCGACCCCTTCGCGGCGAAGGAAGGGCTCTGCATCGTGCCGGGTTGGCTCGGCCTGCCCGAGGCCTTCGAGGCGCTCGACCTGCTCGACGACGCGGCCTACCGGTGGCGGACCGGACGGAACTACGTCAACCTGCCTCCCGGCGGTGCGCACGTGATCGCAATCGGGGAGAAGGCTCGCGCCCCCGTGGACGCCTCGGCGTGAGCCCCGTGGCCAGACCGGCGGGCGAGCACTGGTTCGAGCGGGAGCCGCTGTGGTTCAAGACCGCCGTGTTCTACGAGATCCACACGCGGGCCTTCTTCGACTCCTCCGACGACGGGTCGGGTGACTTCCGCGGCATCACGCAGAAGCTCGACTACCTGCAGTGGCTCGGGATCGACTGCGTCTGGCTGTTGCCCTTCTATCCCTCGCCCCTGCGTGACGGCGGCTACGACATCGCCGACTTCTACGGGGTCCACCCGGACTTCGGCACACTCGACGACTTCGAGGGCTTCGTGCAGGCGGCCCACGAGCGCGGTATCCGCGTGATCGCGGATCTCGTCATGAACCACACCTCCAGCGACCACCAGTGGTTCCAGGAGTCTCGTCTGGGGCCCGACTCGCCGAAGCGCGACTGGTACGTGTGGTCGGACACGGTCCACATCTACGAGGACGCGCGGATCATCTTCGTCGACACCGAGCGGTCGAACTGGACGTGGGACGAGCAGGCGGGGGCGTACTACTGGCATCGGTTCTTCTCGCACCAGCCCGACCTCAACTACGAGAACCCGGCGGTGCAGGAGGCGATGCTCGACGTCCTCCGCTTCTGGCTCGACCGGGGGCTGGACGGGTTCCGGCTCGACGCCGTCCCCTACCTCTTCGAGGAGGAGGGCACGATCTGCGAGAACCTCCCGGCCACGCACGCGTTCCTCAGGCGTGTCCGCGCCGAGGTGGATGCGAGCTACCCGGACCGGGTGCTGCTCGCCGAGGCGAACCAGTGGCCGGAGGACGTGGTCGAGTACTTCGGCGACGGCGACGAGTGCCACATGGCGTTCCACTTCCCCGTGATGCCGCGCATGTTCATGGCCGTGCGGCGGGAAGAGGCCAAGCCGATGATCGAGATCCTCGACCGCACCCCGGCGATCCCCGACAACGCGCAGTGGGGGCTGTTCCTGCGCAACCACGACGAGCTCACCCTGGAGATGGTGACCGACGAGGAGCGCGACTACATGTACGCCGAGTACGCGAACGACCCGCGCATGAAGCTCAACCTCG